>JAHDGB010000106.1 GCA_020627885.1 Flavobacteriaceae bacterium
ATTCTGTATTTAATACCATTAAAATACAATTCGTTAGGGGGCTACTTATCTACAAGTTAAGTTAAAAAAAACATAAATTAACATCTTAAGGTATTTTTTCGACAAAATGCTCAATTTCATTATATCAAACTATATTTTGAGTGATTTAATAGTCTTCTCACCAGTTATCAGGGCAGAATAATCTAATCGCCACCCGATGGTATCTACCATAGCCTCTACCAGAAGTAAACTCTCTAAAGCCTCTTGCTTAGCCGCTTCATAAAGACCACTTTCTGGTACTTTATCTCTAATATGTTGTTTTGCTTCGTAATTCAATTCGGTTAAATCTTGGGTTTCAAACTTATTAAAAAAACCATCTTTTTTATCGTAATAGTTAATATCTGTTTCGATAGAAAGTATTTCTGGTTTAGGAAATTCATATAATACAATACTTTTCTTTTTATGATTTGCTTCAATTTTTATTTTCTTTAAATCAAAACCTACATGTGCTTTTGCCTTTACAACAACCAATGCTTTTTTCTTACTAGTAATTAATTTTAGAAAACGTTCTTTTACATCTTCATAATGATAAATTTCTGCAAAATCACCTTCTACAGTAATTACCTTACATACTTTTTTTATTTTATCTAGCAACATTGTCGATTGAGAACTCGTTAATTGTTTCGATTTGTAATTTCTAATTACAGTATATATGCCGAGTGTTATTAAGGCTCCAATTATAAATGCAAAAAAAACGTCCATTCCGCTTATTTTTCTTCAATTTTATACAATATCGGTTTACTCGGCGAAGCATCATTTTCAAATGGAGCAATTTGAAGGTTTAACACATACTTCCCATCATCTATTTTATTAGGCACATAAATTAATTCGGTTATTGTTGCTTCTTTACGAATGGCCCCCTGTATGTCCCAAAATGCTTTATGAGCTAACAGTTTCCCTTCATCGTTTTCTTTATCGACACTTGGTAAATCTATTAATAAATGTTTAATCCCTCTGTTTCTAATAAAAACAGCTGCAGCTTCTGTTAGGTATGGCCAATTGGTATTAGAGTATTGTTTAGATTTCTTATCAATGGTATTAGGCATTGTTCTTATAATTAACGCTTCTGGTTTTCTCGACTTTAATAAGTAATGCAATTGTTTATCAGAAATCACATAATCTTCCCCTATAAGCTCCGGAGCTACAGTTATCACTTCGGCAATAAACATAAATCGTTTTAAACATTTATTAATACTATATACTTTTTCGGTTACATGCCCTACACACTCTGTATGTGTACCATGTGCATGAGGGTTAAAATAAATATTGTTAAAATTAACATCCGCGCCCTCTTTTATACTTCCTACCCAATCCTCTATAGTTACGGGTATTATTTCTGGCGCACCTATATACCATGCGTTTACATTACTATTATCGCCCTTAAGTGGCATAGAAATATCTATTGGCTTAGATAAATCTATATTTAAAACTCTATTGTTTACTCGTATGGTTGTGTTCATTCTAATTTTATCCTATATCCTATCAAATTAAGGGCTATGGCTTAATTTATTTTAAACAAATTTGAGACAATCCCATCAATTAAAAATTGTCCTTTTTTGGTCGTTTTTATATTTCCTTTAACAATATACAACAAATCTTGTTCCAAGTAAGGCTGGGCTTGTTGTAAGAGGTAGGTTTTAAAAGCTTCATTATATTCTGTTTCAATTTTTAATAAAGATACGCCCCACATTGTTCGTAAGCCAGTCATTACATACTCATTGTATTTATCGTTTAATGTTAATTTTTCTATTTCTATTGGCAAAACCCCTTTTTCAATCGATTTTATATATTTTATATTATTTCTAATATTCCAACCACGGATGCTACCATTAAAAGAATGTGCCGAAGGCCCTATTCCTATATAAGTCGCCCCTTGCCAATAGGCTGTATTATTTCTACTAAAAAAACCTTCTTTTCCAAAGTTGGATAATTCATAATGAATATAATTTTCAGTTTTTAGTTTTTCTATTAAAATATTAAATTGTTCGTAAGCCTTGTTATCATCAACATCTTCAATAATTCCTTTTTTTATAAAACTGGCCAATGCCGTTTCAGGCTCTACCGTTAGAGCATAACTAGATATATGGGGAACATTATAAGACAATGCTATAGAGATATTTTGCTCCCATTGTTTATTTGTAGTGCCTGGGATACCATAAATTAAATCTATAGATATGTTATTGAAATATTTTGCAGCGGTTTCTATACATTTTTTTGCTTCAAAAGCGCAGTGCGCTCGGTTCATTAATTTTAGATCTTTTTCAAAAAAAGACTGTACCCCAATACTTAACCTATTAACTCTACTTTTTGATAATTCGATAATTTTTTTTGTGGTTAAATCATCGGGGTTTGCCTCTAAAGTAATCTCAGGATTTGTTGATACTTTGTAATATTTATATACCGCATTAATAAGTAATTCCAACTCTCTATCAGACAATAAACTTGGAGTTCCTCCACCAAAATAAATAGTTTCAATTGTATCATTTTTTAGTTCATTTTTACGTAACTCTAACTCCTTTACTAAAGCTAAAATCATTACATCTTTCTTTTTTAAAACAGTAGAAAAATGAAAATCGCAATAATGACATGCTTTTTTACAAAATGGTATATGAATATAAATGCCTGAAATAATTTATTATTTTATATTAATAGATTAAACTTTCATTGAACTCGTTTAAACTTTCATGATTTAAGCGAATCCCGATAGCTATCGGGATAGATATTTTAGTACTGTTGAAGTCTTTTTTGAGTTGCATAGTTGGGCTATGGAAAGAAAAAAGACAAAACTGGACTAAAAGGGTCCTTTTTTAGCAAATAAAAAGAGTTCATTATTAAAAAACTCAACATTTTTTAATTTCTGCAAAAATAATTATAATAAAATCAAAAGAGTCACTCATATAAAAACCCTTTTGTTTATTTTCAAAATATTTAATAATCCAAAACAAAAATCACCATTATTTATAGTGAATGCCTTGTCTGAAGCTGTAGTTGCTACTAAGTTAAATGTGTCTTTAACGAAGAACAATTAAATACTAGAAGCATAAGGGTAGTAAAAAATAATTTGGACAAATTTTTCATGATAAATGATTTAAGATTAGGATATGAAATATAAAAATACAATTTCAACTACTTATTAATCATTAACAATCACTTCTTAACGCGTCCTCCATTCTGTTTTACAAAACTAGACCACCCCGAATAACTTTTTCCTATTTCTATTCGTCCTTGATTATAAAAATGGCAAACTGCAGCAGCTAGACCATCTGTAGAATCTAGGTTTTTTGGCAAACTTTTTAGATTTAATAAACTTTGTAACATTTTTGCAACTTGCTCCTTACTTGCATTACCATTACCAGTAATGGCCATTTTTATTTTTTTAGGCGAATACTCTGTAATTGGCACCTCTCTCGATAAACCTGCCGCCATGGCCACCCCCTGAGCTCTACCTAGCTTTAACATACTTTGTACATTCTTACCAAAAAAAGGTGCCTCTATTGCTATTTCGTCTGGGTGATACGTATCTATAAGTTCTACAGTACGTTCAAAAATTAATTTTAATTTTAAATAATGGTCGGCATACTTCTTTAAATTGAGCTCGTTTAATTGTAAAAAAGTCATTTTTTTATGTTCAACTTTTATAAGACCAAAACCCATAATTGTGGTCCCAGGATCAATGCCTAATATAATTTTCTCGCTAGCCATTAATTACAATAAGTACAACCGCTTAAAGAAATAGAAACGCCTAATGTTACTGTTAAAAGATTACTATTAAAAGAACCATGCCCAGAAGTAATTGGGTCGAACTCTTTTGCAAAACCATAAATATATGAACCATCAATATAAGCAGAAACGGCTTTAGACAATGGATAATGTAACTCAACCCCACCCATAGCATTTAAAAAAGAAGTTTTATTATTTTGGTATTCCCCTAAAGGTTTTATCATTGAATACCCTGGCCCAACATGAAAAACCAATCCCATTCCTATAGGTAAAAAAGAAACACTCGTAGTACTATCGTATACTAACTGTGCGTTTAGGCGTGTGTAATTTAATTTAAATTCTGGGGTATCATCTTCATTTTCAATACGGTTATATCCAAAATCTAATTTTACACCTATTTTTTGTTTTAACATGTGCTGTACACCAATATTTATTGTAGGAAAATTAGAGCTTTTTCCTACAAAAGACCTAACAAAACCATCTTGAGAAGGAAAGTTCATTCCTAAAGCGAGTTGTAATTTCCATTTACTTTCATCCATTTGTCCGTAACTAAATGAGAAACTTAAAAGACAGATCGTAAATAAACAATAGTATTTAAATGTATGCATTAGATTATATTTAAGTTATTTTGCAATTGTGTTTTATAGATTACCATACAAAACTAAACAATTCTTTTTTGTACTCATTAAATTGAGTATCGTCTTTGGTTCTTTGTATTTTATTTATAATAAATTAACGACTAACAATAAACTCGATTTTAATATTTTTGTTACATTTTTAAACAAAAACTCAGTGTTTTCTTTAAAAAATAGCTGTTTTTTATTTTTTTTAAGCTGTTTTAATTGGTTTTTAGAAATTATAAAATGGAAAACTCTTGTTAGTAGTATAAAAAAAATCACTTTTATTGAAGCGCTTTCACAAAGTTTAGGCGCCTTAACGGCCTCACTTTTTACTCCAAATAGAATAGGAGAATACGGTGCAAAAGCAATTTATTACCTAGCTATACACAGAAAAAAAATTGTATTACTTAATTTTATTAGTAATGCTATGCAAATGTGTACTACTGTTTTGTTTGGTTGTATTGGGCTTTTTTTTTTAACACAGCAAAATAGTATCGAAATTAATTTTATTAGGGTTTCAAGAGGGTTAATATTTATAATAGCCTTACTTGTTCTTTCCTTACTAGGGCTCCAACAAAGTAAATACAAAATAAAAGGCTTTACACTGGTAAAGATTAAACACTTTATTAAAACACTTTCTTTAAAAACAAAAATGCTTGCATGGTTATTATCTGTTTTACGCTATTTTATTTTTTCCTACCAGTTTTATTTTTTACTATCTCTTTTTTATATAGAGTTAAGTTATTTTGAGGCCATGATATTTATAACATCTTTATATTTATTAAGTTCTATACTCCCTTCTATATTTATCTTCGATGTTATTGTAAAAGGTAGCATTGCAGTTTATTTGTTTTCTTTTATTAATATAAATGAACTTACTATTTTAGCAATAATTACTCTTATGTGGTTATTAAATGTAGTAATGCCTAGTTTTTTTGGCAGTATTTATGTTCTTAATTTTAATTGGCCTCAAAACGAAAACTAATGACTTTTATAATTTTAATAATATCATTTTTTTATATTTTATTAATAGGAGGTTTTGTTATTGGCTTTAAGCGTACTCCTGTTTTTTTAAATGAAAAACTCCCTCCAGAAACTACATTTTCACTGATCATTCCTTTTAGGAATGAAGCTAACAATTTACCTTTACTAATAAATTCTATAAAACATTTAAACTATCCAAAACATTTATATGAATGTATTTTGGTTAATGATGATTCTAATGACGACTCTGCATCTATTATTACAGAAATGTTTAAAAATACTCCTATTAACTTTTGCATTATAAAGAATACACGTATTAGTAATTCTCCTAAAAAAGATGCTATTACTAAAGCTATAAATTTGGCAAAAAATAAATGGATTATAACGACAGACGCCGATTGTATTTTGCCAAAACTCTGGTTAGACACATTCGATTGTTTTATTCAGAAAAAAGACGTTGTTTTTATTGCTGGCCCCGTTAATTACTACCATGCAAATTCTTTTTTTACACGCTTTCAATCTTTAGATTTCATGAGTTTAATTGGAGCAACTATTGGTGGATTTGGGCTAAAAAAACCATTTTTATGCAATGGAGCTAATTTAGCCTACAAAAAAGATTTTTTCTTAAAAAATGAAGGTTTCTTAGGGAATAACACCATAGCAAGTGGAGACGATATATTTTTATTAGAAAAAGCATTAAAAGTGCAACCTAACAGCGTTTTGTTTTTAAAAAACTGTAATGTAATAGTTTTAACTCAACCAGAACCGACTTTAACCCGATTAATTTCTCAACGTGTAAGATGGGCTTCAAAAACCGTAAACTATAACAATTGGTTTGGAAAATGTACTGGGTTAATTGTGTTATTTATGAATACTTTAATTGTTACCTCTCTCCTGTTGAGTATTTTTAAAATAGTTACTATAGTTACTTTTAGCACTCTCTTTTTAATAAAATTTGCGATCGATTTTTTATTACTTTTTAAAACCAGTCGCTTTTTTAGTAATGAAAAACTGCTACGGTCTTTTTTTCTTTCGAGCATGATTTACCCTTTTTTTAGCCTATTTATTGTTTTTAAATCATTATTTTTTTCATACAATTGGAAAGGGCGACAGTTCTATAAATAAATTTTATACGAGGTTAACCATAAATTTTACTAGGCTGGTCTATCATTTTTTTTTACATTTACTATATACTCAATCTACAAAACAATGAAAAAACTATTTTTTTTATTTTGCATTATCGCTTTTAATTCTTCTTTAATTGCTCAACAAACCTACACTATTAACGACGAAACCTTAACGCTAAAAACTGAAGTTGATGGTACTATAGATTTGTTATGGAATACCATTAATGGACAATACAGATACTTCATTAAAGAAAAAGACAATACCATAACCGAATTAAAAAATGAAAAAGGGACTGATAATAAATACCATAACCAATACCAACAAACGTTACAAAAGCTTACAAACAATTCTGCTTCAAAAGTTAAATTAACACTATACTCCCTTAAAAAATTTATTAATGAATATAATGCCACCCAAGATCCTAATTATACTTTTACAGATGGTAAAGCGGTATTAAAATCGCGATTAGGTATTTTTGGAGGTATAACTAATCATCGTTTTTTAGATAACCCCAATAACATTAAATCAGGAAAACTATCAGCAGAATTTGAAATTTTTGGATTAAAATTAATGACAAAACATGCTGGTTTTGCAAGTGTTAAACATAATTTTAGTAAAAACGAATACGATTATACTGCAACACAAATTGCTTTAGGTTATCGGTATCGATTTATTAATAAAAGTTGCTTTAACATATATGGGCAAACTAAATTTGTAACCTATACCTTTTCGGAATTTAAAGAAATCGTTACATTAGACACAAATCCTAATATACCTGTAGAAATTGTAGATTCAGGAAGTGCTTTAGATGCCCCTTTCATTTTTGGATTAGGTGCCGATTTTCAAATAGGAAATGGTTATTTAAGTGTAATCTATGATTCTTTATTTGCTTTACTTATAGATAATAAAGAGCAATTTCCAATAGATTTCTCTATTGGATATAAGTTTAATTTATAGCGTTACATATAAAAAATGCGTGCCTATAATAAAACATCTAACCCCGCTTTTTCTAGATATTTTTGGGAACAATCTAATACAGGCCATAATAAAATGACTATTAGAGGTATCATTGTAAAATCATTACTTTCTATTTTTCTTATTATTTGTATTATTGGTTTTTTGTGGGACATGCACAGTAAAGGCATAAACCTTAAATGGTATGGTCTTGGAGGCATGATAAGTGCTATTGTAATTAGTATTATTATTTCTATTAGGCAACATTGGGCTTATTTTTTAGTGCCACTCTATGCTATAGCTAAAGGTTTTTTTCTTGGTAGCTTTACCGCCTATGTTCATGATGCTTTCCCTAATATGCCATACCAAGCTATTGGAGTTACTGTAGTTACTTTTTTTGTCGTTTTAATACTTTACCTAACTCGTATTATTGTCGTTACAAAAAAAGTTAGAAGTGTTATTATTACTGCATGCGCAACTATTTTTGTAGTGTATATTATTTCTTGGCTATTACTTTTTTTTGGTATTAAATCTTTTATCTGGGGGACCAGTTGGTTAGCTATTGGTTTTAATATTATTGCAGCTGTATTTGCTGCCTTAGCTTTATTATTAGATTTCGACTTTATAGAACGCTATAAAAACAAAGCACCGAAAAGCAAAGAATGGCTAGCTACTTGGGGGCTATTGGTAACAATTATTTGGTTATATATTGAAATTTTAAGACTTATGCGTAAATTTGCTATTCGATTTTAATATTTTT
>JAHDGB010000107.1 GCA_020627885.1 Flavobacteriaceae bacterium
GAAATAGGAGATCTAACTATTATGGAAGAGGTTTAGCATATACAAATACAAGAAGGAACAGTATAGCAAGAAGAGGTGTTGTTAATAGAACCAGAGCTAATAGAGCAAGAACTAACTCAACCAGAAACTCGATAAGAACCAGACCTTCTACTAGACCTAACAATTCTATTAGAACTAGACCTTCTACTAGACCTAATAATTCTATTAGAACCAGACCTTCTACTAGACCTAACAATTCTATTAGAACTAGACCTAGTAGTGGTACAAGATCAATTTCTAGACCAAGTAGAGGTGGCCGTTCATATTCTTCTGGAAGGTCTGGCGGAAGATCTGGATCTTCAGGACGTTCAAGAGGAAGACTATAAACACAAAAAACATCTAAAATTACATATGAAAAAGTTAATCTTACTATTTGTAACGGTTCTTTCTATGCCTTTACTTTACAGCCAAAACATTAGTGATGCTTTACTGTATTCTCAAGGAGAAATTGAAGGGTCTGCTAGATTTAGAGCTCTCGGAGGTGCTTTTGGAGCTTTGGGAGGCGATTTAAGTGCTATTAATATAAACCCTGCTGGGTCAGCTGTTTTTTCTAACAGTTTTGCTTCCGTTTCTTTAAAGTTTTATGACAATGAGAATACCACGTCTTTTTTCAATAAAATAAATAGTCGTTCCAGATCAAATTTAAATATAAATCAAGGTGGAGGTGTTTTTGTTTTTCAGAATAGAAAAAACTCTAAATGGAAAAAAATTGCGTTAAGTGCGGCATATGACAACACCAAAAACTATCGAAATTATTGGTTTGCTAATGGCACTAACACCAACTCAATATCCAATTATTTTATAGCAAATGCTCAAGGTTTAAGACTTGATCAAATCTCAAGATTTACTGGAGAAACAGTATCTGAAGCTTATTCAAATATTGGTAGTGATTTAGGCTACCAACACCAACAAGCTTTTTTAGGGTATGAATCTTTTTTAATTGAGCCTACTGTAGATGACAATGCAAACACATCATATATTTCTAACATATCTCCTGGAACTTTTGATCAAAAATATACCCACTCAACAAATGGGTATAATGGTAAAATGGCTTTTAATATAGGAACTCAATATGATAATAACCTATATTTAGGATTAAACGTAAATTCACATTTTCTATATTATGAGCGTTCAACTTTTCTTTCTGAAGAAAACGAAAACACAGGTTCATTAATAAATAGTGTCGGATTTGAAAATAATTTAACAACTAATGGTTCTGGTTTTTCATTTCAACTAGGGGCCATCTATAAGTTATCTAACGCCTTTAGAGTTGGGTTTGCTTACGGCTCTCCAACATGGCTAATTATAGAAGAAGAAACATCTCAATCTATACAAACTAAAAGCACAAATGGCATTAGTCTATCTAATGGTAGTACTTTTTACTCAGATACTATTAATCCAGACGTTATAAACATTTTTCCATCTTATAGACTCCAAACAGCTTCAAAAGTTACAAGCAGTTTAGCTTATGTATTTTCTAAAAAAGGGCTATTAAGCTTTGATTATTCTATAAGAGATTACAGTAACATAAAATTTAGACCTTCTACCGACCTTCTTTTTTCAAATTTAAATGAGCGCATAACTGCTCGTTTAAAAACGGCTCATTCATATAAAATAGGAGGTGAGTACAAAGTAAACCAGTTTAGTTTCAGAGGAGGTTATCGTTTTGAAGAAAGCCCATATAGAGATGGCACTACAATTGGCAATTTATTTGGTTATTCTATGGGCTTAGGATATAGCTTTGGAAATACAAGATTAGACCTTGCGTATGATAATACTAAACGTTCATCTAATAATAAATTATTTAACATAGGACTAACTGATGCTGCCAATATTAGCAACACAACTTCTAATGTTACAGTAACTTTAGGATTCCAATTATAGTTCGCTTTATCTTATAGCTAAAAACAACCATCCTCTAAATATAATTTAGAGGATGGTTGTTTTTACTACTATGTATTTTTATTGACTATCGTTTTAATGAGAAATGCGCCATAAACTCATTTTTTTTACCCGTATTTGGCTCTATATACTCTAATTTAAACCAATAATCATCACTTGGTAGCAATTTATTATTATAAGTACCATCCCACCCTTCTCCTAAAGAACTCATCTGTTTAACAAGCTTACCATAACGATCAAAAATAAATATTTTTGTATCTGGTTGATCATCTATACCTACAATATTCCAAGTATCATGATAGCCATCTCCATTAGGCGTAAAATATAATGGATAATCTAACACTGTTAATGTTACGCTAGCAGTGCCGCATCCATTAATTTCTCTTGAATAAACAGTATGAAATCCATAACCTACATTTTCAAAAACATAAGTTCCATTATTTGGTATATTGTGTTTCCACTCTCCCCCATCTAAACTAAATTCATAAGCTGTATTCCCATTAACTAATGCCACTGAACTATTTGCTTCTACTATTATTTTATTACTCTCTACAAAAGCCAAAGAAGCCTGTTTTGCAGTAAGCAATGGCCTTGAACTTTCATAAACTTCTGTTACAGCATTTGGGTCATCAATAGCAGTGATACAACCTGTAACACTATCAGTTACAGAAACACTATAAGTTCCACCTTGTGTAGGCACATATGTATTATTTACCGCTCCAGGAATAACGATTCCGTTTAAATACCAATTAAAAGTATAATTTACACCATTTAACCCTGTTTCAATTACCGGCGGATCGACAACTTGTGTTCCATCTGTATCTACGCATAACACATAACTATCAATCAAATTAAAATCTATTGTAAATACTTCTATATTAAAATTTTTAACATCAAAACAACCCGAATAAAGACTCTCTAACCGAACATATAAAACCCTAGTCCCTGAAAGATAATTGGAAGGATCAGATATTTCATTTTCTCCATTATTAGCATCTGCTTCCGTTTCATAATATGATATAGTAAACTGAGAAGCGTCTTGCCCGCCTATAACTTCATTATTATTAACTGTTAAATCAAAAATAGCTTCTTCAGATCCTGCCGAGCATACTACAAGGTCCTGAGTATTAATAACTCTAACTTCTTCAGCAACATCGATACACACTTGTTCAGTATATTCACAACCAAAATCATCCGCAACTCTATAGGTGTAACAATAATTACCAGCAACTGTAGGCGTTACAGTTATTGTACTACCTGTAGTATTAGTAATTGTAGGATCCCCATCCCAAGTTTCAGATACAATAATAGGTTCAAAAGATAACTCGGCTGGTAATAATGATGAATCGAATTCTATATTCCATGAAAATATAGTCCCATCATCATATTGTAAATTATCGATAATACGAATAGTCCAATTTCCATTTAAAGGACTATTCAATAGAGTTGAAAAATCCCCCTCTGGCAAATAGGTTCCTGGAGAATACGAATTTTCAGCTGATGTACCTACTAAAACTGTAGGCGCATTAACTAACATTGTAGTGGCAGACATTGAAAAACAATATTCAGCACCAACTCCAGGCACCCCATTATCTTCTTCATTAGGTACACCTAAATAAATACCATTATCTCCTTTATTTGACAAGAGTATTACTTCTTGCCCATTAGGACTTACAAGAAAAATATCTAAATCTCCCACATACGAATGCTCAATATTTATGCAAACTTTTATTATTTGATTCGTATCTGTTAATTTCAAATCGGCGTTATAACAACCTACTGGTACAGAAGTCTCATAAGTATCACCTGTACCATCAGGCAACGCTGTTAAAACACCTACTGGGGGTGTACAGTCAGCCGCAAATAACACTGAGTTAACTACTCCTTTAATTGTTGCACTTTCCCCTAAACATATTAAAGAGTCTTCAGTTAATGTTCCTGTAAAATCTGGGGCTGTACCTACTTGAATAACTTGACTTATCAAATCATAATTTTTACAACCTAAAGGGTCAAAATCGGTATTAGCATCTCTTATATTTAAATTAACTATATATATACCAGGGTCCGGATAAGAAAAAACTGCTCTTTGTCCGACTATTGTATTTCCATCTCCCAAATCCCATTCATAAGTCGCACCAGTGCCATCATTAGAAAAAACACCACTACCATCTAATGTTACGTTCTCATTAGGACAAACCCATATATAGCCATCGGCATTTGGAGCTGGAATAGCACTATCCAATTGAGATGTAATGGTTTGACAAGGTTCTCCACAATAAATATTAGCTTCCCACCCTGAAGAAACCTGAGTATCATTAGATTTAAAAATAAACGTTATACAACCTGAGGGATTAGAATCTGTAGCAATAATATAACCTGGGGGTTCCACAATACCATTATACAAACCAAAAGACTGAGCAGTTACAGTATTACCATTAAAAATTTCGATAAAATCAGAAATACCAATTAACTCAAAAGAAGTAAACTCTACAATTACTTTCTCCCCAGGTATATCAGGACATATAATTAATGTAAACTCTTCATTTAACCCGTAACTACCTCCTGCCCCTCCAGAATCAGTAAACACCCCTGAACACTGAGTAAATGTTCCGTTTTGCATCGTAATGTTTTGCGAAAAAACAATACATGCAAAAAAACTGACGGTTATGGTTATAAAATTTCTCATTTTAATTTAAGAACGTTTATTAACACTAAGGTGTAATTACGACATTAACTAATGATGTTTTTGTATATTGATAGAAACATAGCAAAAAGCAAAAGTCACAAAGATATAAATAGCAATTTATAATCTTATTCATATTAGTTAGCTTATAAATTTAACGAAAAGAAATCACTTTATTGTATCAAAAGTGTTGATTAACCTATTCTATTGGCTAAAACGCAACAAAAGAATACGAAATTACTTATCTTTACCCACTTAAATTTTACTTCCGATAAATGAAAATGAACACAATGACTGAAGACTATGACTCTTTAGGAGAAAACCATATAGGCACATCAATAAATACACCTATGAGAGCTGATGCTTTTAAACTTTCCGATAAAGAAAAAATTGAACTTATAAAAAAAGACATTTTTCATATAATGGAGACACTTGGATTAGATCTTAAAGACGATAGTCTTAAAGGCACTCCTAATCGAGTTGCAAAAATGTTTGTTAATGAAATTTTCAGTGGATTGAATCCTAACAAAAAGCCTTTGGCCTCTACTTTTAACAACAAATATAAGTATGATGAAATGTTAGTTGAAAAAAACATTACTGTTTACTCAACATGCGAGCACCACTTACTGCCTATAGTTGGAAAAGCTCATATTGCTTATATTTCTAGTGGCAAGGTTGTTGGACTATCTAAAATGAATAGAATTGTCGATTATTTTGCAAAAAGACCTCAGGTTCAAGAACGGTTAACTATTCAAATAGTTAAGGAACTACAAACTATTTTAAATACTGAAGATGTAGCATGTATTATTGATGCTAAACACTTATGTGTAAATTCTAGAGGTATTCGAGACATAGAAAGCAGTACCGTAACTTCTGAATTTGGAGGCAAATTCAAAGAAAAAGAAACCCGAAAAGAACTCTTAGATTATATTAAATTAGAAACTCGATTTTAACAGGTAATTTATTACAACAATGAAATTATTTCAAGAGCAAGAAATAAAAATATATAACTCACTTTCTGGGAAAAAAGAAACTTTCACTCCTATTACTGAAGGCTATGTTGGTATGTATGTATGCGGCCCTACCGTTTATAGCAATGTACATCTAGGAAATGTTAGAACATTTATGTCTTTCGACACTATTTTTCGTTACTTAAAACACCTTGGATATAAAGTTCGCTATGTAAGAAATATTACTGACGCAGGGCACCTTGAAAATGATGCAGACGTAGGTGAAGATCGTATTGCTAAGAAAGCACGCATAGAAGAAATTGAACCTATGGAAGTTGTACAGCGTTATACTGTAGATTTCCATAACATTCTTAATACTTTTAATTTCTTACCTCCAAGTATAGAACCTACAGCGACAGGACACATTATTGAGCAAATTGAACTCATAAAAAGCATTATTAAAAATGGTTTCGCCTACGAGGTTAATGGATCTGTTTATTTTGATGTGCATAAGTTTGATGAAACTAATAATTATGGTGTTTTAAGCAAAAGGAAATTAGATGATTTAATTCATAATACACGTGGACTTGAAGGGCAAAGCGACAAAAAAAATCCTCAAGATTTTGCACTATGGAAAAAAGCTGAACCTCAACACATTATGCGCTGGCCATCGCCTTGGAGCGATGGATTCCCTGGTTGGCATTTAGAATGCACAGCTATGAGTACAAAATACCTTGGCGATCATTTTGATATACATGGCGGAGGTATGGACTTAAAATTTCCTCATCATGAATGCGAAATAGCACAAAATAAAGCAGCCAAAGGGCAAGCACCCGTGAACTTTTGGATGCATGCTAACATGCTTATTATGAATGGTAAAAAAATGGCGAAATCTACAGGTAATTTTATTTTACCTACAGAAATTTTTACTGGAAACAACCCGCATATAACAAAATCTTTTACTCCTAGTGTAGCCCGTTTTTTTATGCTGCAAGCACACTACAGAAGCATTTTAGATTTTACAAACAATGGCTTATTAGCAAGCGAAAAAGGATTTAACCGTTTAATGGATGCTGTGAAGGGAATAGATACTCTCCAAACAACTAACAGCACCTCTTTTAATGTATTAGACTGGAAAAAAAAGTGTTATGATGCTATGAATGACGATTTTAACACTCCCATTCTCATTGCAAATTTATTTGAAGCTGCTAAACATGTTAATCAAATTAAAGAAGGTAAAGCTACTATTTCTGCCAAAGATTTAGAACTTTTAAAAAGCACAATGCATACCTTTGTTTTTGATGTTTTAGCCTTAAAAGATCAGGCTTCTGAAATAGATTCTAAATCGAATAAATTATCAGGAACTGTTGAATTACTTATAAAATTGCGACAAGAAGCAAGAGCTAATAAAAATTTTAATTTGAGTGATAAAATTCGTGATGAATTACTTGAAATGGGAATTCAATTAAATGATAGTAAAGAAGGAACCTCATTTTCTACAAATTAGAAACAACATTAAGGATATAATAATATATTTTTAAAAATTAAAATTCACTGATGAAACGCATTTTAATTGCTCCTGCTTTATTTCTTATAAAACTTTATCAAAATTTTATTTCACCATTTACACCATCGACTTGCCGCTACCAACCAACTTGTTCTTACTACACAAAGGAGGCGCTTCAAAAATACGGAATAATAAAAGGTAGTCAATTAGCAATTAAAAGAATACTAAGCTGCCACCCGTGGGGAGGTAAAGGTTATGATCCTGTCCCATAAAAAAGGAATGATTAACCTTTAATCTTTTTCTAAAAACACATTATGCCTATTCTAAAGAATGACTTATTAACCTTAAGTTCTTTATAACGTATATTTTATATTAACTATTATTAATTTATTTCTTTATGATATTTTTTAATTAAAAAATATTAATTTTAACAATTAAATAAATTGATTTATATGGTACGTATTATTGCTCTTATTTTAACAATCATTGGTATGATTGCTCTCGTATTTGGTGTTTTAGGCCTTTTCGGAGACCCAATTGTTTCATTAAACCCATGGTCGTTAACAATATTGGGAGGGGTCTTTTTTGTTGCTGGCATATCTATGTTTAAGTACAGCAAAGGAAGTTCTAAAGCTTAATATTAAAGTTTAATGAGTAGTTCTATCAGTCCTTTTCATATTGCTATCCCTGTTCATAACCTTGAAAAATGCCGTGTTTTTTATAGAGATATTCTTAATTGCACTGAAGGTAGAAGTAGTGATCATTGGGTCGATTTTAATTTTTTTGGACACCAATTAGTCATTCATTATAAAGAAAAAAAAGATCATACCACCGAAAATAACGCACATAGTGCTGTAGATGGTAAACACGTACCTGTACCTCATTATGGAGTTGTTTTAGACTGGGTAATTTTTATAGAATTTGTAAAAAACCTAAAAAATAAGAGGGTTAACTTTATAATAGAGCCCTATATCCGTTTTGAAGGGTTAATTGGTGAACAAATTACTATGTTTTTTAAAGACCCTTCAGGTAATGCTTTAGAGTTCAAAGCGTTTAAAAACCCTGAGCAGCTTTTTTCTAAATAAGCTTAGTCAAAATA
>JAHDGB010000108.1 GCA_020627885.1 Flavobacteriaceae bacterium
GGTTTAATACCCCGAGGCTTGCCTCGCCAGTATATGTTTAAAGTTTAGAGAAACGTGTTCCTTTAATATGCTCCGTGGACTTGCCCCGGAGAAACTTACTCAAAACTTTGCATTTCTACCAATCTTTTATACATTCCATTTTTTGTAATTAATTCATTGTGCTTTCCTTGTTCGATAATTTCTCCTTTTTGCATAACCGCTATTAAATCCGCATTTTGAATTGTAGATAAACGGTGTGCAATTACTATAGAGGTTCTGTTTCTCATCATGTTTTCTAATGCAACTTGGACTAGGCGTTCACTTTCTGTATCTAATGCAGAAGTGGCTTCATCTAAAACCATTATAGGAGGATTTTTGAGAACAGCTCTGGCAATACTTATGCGTTGTTTTTGTCCTCCAGATAATTTATTTCCTGAGTCTCCAATATTCGTATTAATACCTTTAGGTAGGTCTTTAACAAACTCCCATGCATTTGCCACTTTTAAAGCATCAATAATAGCTTCATCACTAACATTTTCATTAACAAGTAACCTCATGTTGTTTTTTATACTTTCGTTAAAAAGTATTGCGTCTTGAGTAACAATACCCAATTGATTACGTAGTGAACTTGTTGTTAAATCTCGGATATCTATTCCGTCTAATAGTATAGCGCCTTTATTAACATCATAAAAGCGTGTTATTAAGTTTGCAATTGTAGATTTTCCGCTGCCAGATTGACCAACAAGAGCCACAGTTTGCCCTTTTGGAATAGTTAAAGAAAAGTTTTTTAGAACATATTCGTTTTCATATTTAAATGAAATATTTTTAAATTTTATTTCAGAATTAAATTTCTCTTTAATAATAGCATTTGCTTTATCTTTTAAAGGGTTTTCTGACTCAATGATTTCTAAAACACGTTCAGCAGCAGCATTTCCTCTCTTTACATTATTATTTGCCTTGCTTAAAGCTTTTATCGGAGTTAAAATATTATAGGATAACCCCATAAAAGCTAAAAAAGATTCAGCATTTATAGCACCAGAAATAACCATATTACCGCCAAACCATAATAAAAAGGCTATGGTTACAATGCCTAAAAATTCACTAAGCGGTGTTGCTATGTTTTGTCTATGCATCATTTTATTCGAAAAAGAAAAGAAGCGTGAGGTAGATTCTTGGAATTTATTATTAAAGATTGCTTGAGCATTATATCCTTTAACTATTTTTAATCCATTTAATGTTTCTTCAACTATAGATAGGAATATGCCTTGTTCTACTTGAACATCTGACGATTGCTGTCTTAATCGTTTTGCAATAGCAGATATAATAAAGCCAGCAACCGGAAGAAACACAAAAATAAATATTGTTAATTTCGGGCTTATAATTAACATCGCAGCAATTGAAAAAATAATGGTAAGAGGTTCTCTTACTATTATTTCTAACACCGATAAGAACGAATTTTGAACTTCACCAACATCTCCAGCTATTCTAGCCATGATGTCGCCTTTTCTTTTTTCAGAAAAGAACGATATGGGTAAATCTATCGTTCTTTTATATATTGCATTTCTTAAGTTTTTTAATATTCCGTTTCTTAAAAAAGTACCAAAATAAAGCGCTAAATAATTAAAAACATTCTTAAATAAAAAAGTACTAATAACGAGTATAATTACTATAGTTAAAGCTTTTAATTTATCATCATGTGCTATAGATTGTATATTGTATGTAAAGGTATCGCTTAAAAAATCTTTTAAATGGTCTAGTCCTTTATAAATGGGTTTTTTTGCAATTGTAACCTCATTTTTAGTAGGAAAAATAACTTTAAGCATTGGGATAAGGACAACAAAAGATAAAGTGCCAAATAAAGCATATAAAATATTAAAAAATATATTTAAAAACGCATAACGTTTATAGGGAAGTGCATAGACTAGTATTTTTTTTAAGTAATTCATTAAGTTGTTTAATATCTTATGATTAGATGTTTGTAGTTTTAATAGAAATTATATAATTAGGCTAATTTCATATCTTTTAATATGGCGTTTATTTTTGATTCTAAAAGCGTTTCAATAACTGTAAAATCATCAGGCTTTTCTAATTTACTATTCACGCTTATATAGAACTTTATTTTTGGTTCTGTGCCGCTTGGCCTTAAAGCTATTTTGCTACCGTCCTCTGTATAGTATATCAGTACATTAGATTTTGGAATATTTAGTTTAGAGGTTTTACCTGTAATCGTATTTAGACTTGTAGATAGCTGATAGTCTTCAATTTTTATAACTTTAGAGTTGTTAACTAATTTTAGAGGGTGCATACGGGCATCAATCATTATTTGTTTAATTTCATTAGCCCCTTCTATACCTTTTTTAGTTAAAGACACTAAACGTTCTTTATAAAAACCATTTTCTATATATAAATCGATGAGTTTTTCATAAAGTGTTTTGCCTTCAGATTTTGTTTGCGCTGCAATTTCACAGGCTAAAAGAGTAGAGGTAACGGCATCTTTGTCTCTTACAAAGTCACCAACCATATAACCAAAACTTTCTTCTCCGCCACCAATAAAATTAAGGTTAGGGAAATCCTCAATCATTTTTGCAATCCATTTAAAACCAGTTAATCCAATTTTGCACTCTACATTATAATTTTTAGCCAACTTTTCCATCATTGGTGTAGAAACAATTGTAGAACCAATGAATTCTTTGCCTCCTATTTTACCATTAAGTTGCCATTGTTTTAATAAAAAATCAGTCATTAAAACCATGGTTTGGTTACCATTAAGTATAACAAGCTCATTTTTTAAATTGCGTATAGCAATGCCTAATCTATCACTATCTGGATCTGTTCCAATAACCAAGTCTGCATTTACATTTTCAGCTAAATCTATAGCCATTTTAAGAGCTTCTGGTTCTTCTGGGTTAGGCGATTTTACAGTAGGAAAATCACCATTAGGTTCTCTTTGTTCTTCTACGACATAGACATTATCGTATCCTGCATTTTTTAATGTTTGAGGAATTGTTGTTATAGATGTACCATGAAGAGAGGTGAAAACAATATTTAAATCGTTTTTTGCAATTTTAGAAGTGTTGAAACTCCCATTTTTTATTGAGGCTTCAATGAAAGCATCATCAATAGTTTTACCAATAAAATTAATTAATTTATTATTTGAAGTAAATTTGATATCACTGTAATTTATAGAGCTAATAACATTAATTATTTCAGCATCTTGGGGCGGAACTAATTGCCCGCCATCTTGCCAATATACTTTATAACCATTGTATTCTGGGGGGTTGTGGGATGCCGTTAAAACAATGCCGCAATGACAATTTAAATGTTTTACTGCAAAAGATAGCTCAGGAGTAGGGCGCAAATCTTCAAATAGATACACTTCTATATTATTCGCTGAAAATACATCTGCAACAATTTTAGCTAAAGATTTACTATTATGTCTACAATCATAAGCTATTGCAACTTTTAATTTTTCATCTGGAAAAATATGATGCATATATTGACTTATACCTTGTGTGTTTTTTCCTAAAGTGTATTTATTAATGCGATTTGTGCCTACGCCCATTATGCCTCTCATTCCGCCAGTTCCAAATTCCAAATCTTTATAGAAACTTTCTTCTAATTCCTTAGGGTTAGTTCCTATTAAGTTTTTTATAGTATTTTGAGTATCCGAATCGAAAGAAGGTGTTAACCATGCGTTAACTCGATCTAAAAGTTGTGGTTCTATATAAATCATAGTTTAATTATAGGGTGTAAAAATAAGTAAATTGACATTTGATAAAAGCCAAAGGCTTGTTAATTTGTTTTAGTCTTTATTAAGATTGAGCTTATCTTTAATTAAGTACCGTTTTTGGCTGGGTTTAGAGCGTAAAATAATTTCGCCTAAAAAACCAGCAATAAAGAATTGAGATCCAATAACCATTGTAACTAAAGCGATATAAAACTGAGGGCGTTGTGTAATTAACCTTTTACCAGGATTAATAAATAGCTTATCTATTCCTAAATAAAAAGCGAAACAAAAACCTATGATAAACATTACAACACCAAGTGCCCCAAATAAATGCATTGGTTTTTTTCCAAAACGCGATAAAAACCATATGGTTATTAAATCTAAAAAACCATTTATAAAACGGTCTATTCCAAACTTAGTTTCTCCATATTTCCTAGCTTGGTGTTTTACTATTTTTTCCCCAATAGTTACAAAGCCTGCATTTTTTGCTAAAACAGGAATATAGCGATGCATTTCTCCATTAACATCTATGTTTTTAATAACATCATGTCGGTAGGATTTTATGCCACAGTTAAAATCGTGTAATTTAACACCAGAGGTTTTTCTTGCAGCCCAATTAAAAAGTTTAGATGGGAGGTTTTTAGTTAATTTGTTATCATACCTTTTCTTTTTCCATCCAGATACTAAGTCGTATTTTTGATTAACCACCATGTTATACAATTCGGGGATTTCTTCCGGGTTATCTTGTAAATCGGCATCCATAGTAATAATAACATCTCCCATGGCTTCAGAAAAACCAGCATGTAAGGCTTGCGATTTACCAAAATTTTTCAAAAAACGAATGCCTTTTACATGAGGATTTTCATTAGAAAGTTTTGTTATGGTCTGCCATGATTTATCTGTGCTACCATCGTCAATAAATAGTATTTCGTAAGAAAAATGATTGGATGTCATTACATTTACAATACAATCATTTAATTCTTTTAAAGATTCTTGTTCGTTAAGTAGTGGTATAACTACAGATATATTCATAATTACATTTGAAATACTTTTTCAAAGATATAATTATTATGCGTTTGGATCTTCTTTTTTTAAGATTAAAGAAGAAATAAGCCCAACAACACTAAATCCAATAATTTGAAACATTAGTGACTGTAATACATTTCCAATAGAATACATGTTGTCTTGCGCTTCAAACTTTTCTACTGCTTTTTCAATGGCCTCTTCTGGAGCTCCCCAGTTTCTCATGCCTTCAACTTGGGCATCCATTATTTTTTCTTTTAATATGGTGGCAGCTTCAGGGTCGATAAAATTAAATATAACAATGCTTATTATTGAGCTAATTAATAAGCCAATTACAATGGTTATAAAATAAGAGGTAAAAGCATCTTTAAAGCTAATAAAGCCATTTAAGATGTTTCTAGATTTAATAGTAGATATAATTCCAAAAATAATAATTGCAATTAGCATCGATATCCCAAACCACATGTTAGCAAATAAATCTAAATTAATTGCATATGCCAATATGGTTAGAATAGATAGTAGCCCTCCTAAATAAAGACCATAATTAATTGCTGAAGATTTAATAGTAGTATTCATGATTTTAATAGTTTTGTAGTTATTTTTGTACTAGTTAGTAACCAAATATAATAAAAGGTTACATAAAAAGAATAAAATTATTTTTGCAAAAAAATAGTTGCTGATTTGCAAAAAATAATTAAATTTGCACTTCGTAAAAATAGAATACAATTAAAGCGTTAAGCGATGAGAAAAGATATACATCCAGAAAATTATAGATTAGTTGCATTTAAAGACATGTCAAATGATGATGTGTTTATTACTAAATCTACTGCTAATACAAATGAAACTATTGAATTCGAAGGTGTTGAATACCCACTAATAAAAATGGAAATTTCAAGAACTTCTCATCCCTTCTATACTGGTAAATCTAAATTAATAGATACAGCTGGTCGTATCGATAAGTTCAAAAATAAATATGCTAAATTTAAAAAATAAATTAAGCTTAAAATTAGATAAAAAAAGCCTAACGATATATTCCCGTTAGGCTTTTTTGTTTTATACAATTAAATTACTTTTGAAAAAGACAATTCCTCCAGGTTTAAATTTTGGAGAGAGAACAATAACTTTTAAGCTTAACGATGAATTATATTCTTTTTGATGGTCCATTTCGTAGCCAATTACTTCCATTTACTTATACAAGACCAGTTGCCGATATAAGGATTGGTGTTTTAACAATAAGAGAGAAATGGGAAAAATATTTAAGAACGACTACAACTACGATTACCGAAGATTATTTGTCTGAAAAATATCCAATGGTAGAGTTGGAAAGTAACATACTAATAAACAGTTCATACACACCTACTCCCGAGTTAGTAGCTTTAATACGTAATTTAAAATCTAATGAAGCTATATTTAATGAAGATCAAGTAGTGGCGTTTTATAGTGAAGATTACCAGGAAGATATTGATTTAAATACGTTTGACATTATTGAATATAATGGCCCGGTTCTGACCATTGAAGCGGTATGGGATATTTTTTCAAAAAATGGAGAAGCTATTATTCAAGACTTTCAATTGTTAACTAAAGGTAAGTTATCGCAAACAATCTCTAACACTAATAATATAATAGCTCCAGAAAATATTTTTGTTGAAGAGGGAGCCAAATTAGAATTTGTAACATTAAACGCTTCTGATGGCCCTATTTATATTGGTGCTAATGCCGAAATAATGGAAGGAAGTATTATTAGAGGGCCTTTAGCGCTTTGTAATAATGCAAAAATAAAACTAGGAACTAAAATATATGGTCCAACTACGATAGGCCCGTATTGTAAGGTTGGAGGGGAAATAAATAATTCTGTATTGTTTGGTTATTCAAATAAAGGACATGAAGGTTTTTTAGGGAATTCAGTTTTAGGTGAATGGTGTAATCTTGGAGCAGATACTAATAACTCAAATTTGAAGAATAATTATACTGAAGTTCGTATATGGAATTATGAAACAGAAAGTTTTAGTAAAACGGGATTGCAGTTTTGTGGTTTAATGATGGGAGATCATAGTAAATGTGGTATTAATACGATGTTTAATACAGGAACAGTTGTAGGTGTTAATGCAAACATTTTTGGAAGTGGTTTTCCAAGAAATTTTATTCCAAGCTATAGTTGGGGAGGTAGCTCTGGTTTGACGACATATCTTACAAAAAAAGCTTTCGAAGTTGCTAGTGTTGTTATGAAACGAAGAGGTATTGAATTTTCTGTAAAAGACAAAGCAATTTTAGAACATGTATTTGAGTTAACGAAAAAGTATAGGAGAGAATAAATAATATAAATACTCTCTTTAAAATTTATTATAACTAAATATTTTGTGTGCCAAAAAAAGCCTACCAATAAGAAATAAACAATTAAAAAATAAGAATTTTATTTTGTGTTTATAAAAAAGAATTCCGTTAACTGTTTAGCATAACCGGCATAACTAACATTGTTACATGTTCTCCTTCTTCAACTCCGTCTATTGGAGTTAAAATCCCGGCTCTGTTAGGCATGCTCATTTCTAATTGCACTGTGCTGGTATTTAGGTTGTTAAGCATTTCTGTTAAAAATCGAGAATTAAAACCAATTTGCATATCATCACCTTGATAATCGCATGTTAATCGCTCTTCAGCTTTATTGCTATAATCGATATCTTCAGCAGAAATATTTAATTCAGATCCTGCTATTTTTAATCGTATTTGGTGAGTTGTTTTATTTGAGAATATACTTACACGTTTTACCGAGTTTAAAAATAAAGTCCTATCTACACTTAAAACATTAGGGTTTTCTTTAGGAATAACAGCTTCATAATTTGGGTATTTTCCATCAATTAACCGGCATACTAATATCGTATTATCGAAAGAGAATTTTGCATTAGACTCATTGTATTCAATAGTAATATCTTCATCATTTGCCGCTAAAATTCCTTTTAAAAGTGTTAAAGGCTTTTTAGGCATTATAAATTCAGCGACTTGAGAAGCGTTAATATCTTCACGAGTATATTTTACCAGTTTGTGAGCATCGGTAGCAACAAAAGTTAAACTGTTGGTGGAAAACTGAAAAAACACTCCACTCATAACAGGTCTCAAATCATCATTACCAGCAGCAAATATTGTTTTACTAATAGCAGACGCTAAAATATTTCCAGCGATTGTAGTTGAGCTTGGGTCTTCTAGCTCTACGGCTTTAGGGAATTCTTTTCCATCTGCATAGGCTAAAGCATATTTGCCATGATTTGAACTAATCTCAATAGTATTGTTTTCTTCAATAACAAATGTTAATGGTTGTTCCGGAAATGTTTTTAAGGTATCTAATAATAACCTTGCAGGAATTGCTATGCTACCATCTTGGTCACTTTCTAC
>JAHDGB010000109.1 GCA_020627885.1 Flavobacteriaceae bacterium
TAACAGCTTGTCTTGTTAAGTTTTTTCCTGAAAAACTAACGACGCGGTCAAAAATTGATAAAGCATCTCGCATAGCACCATCAGCTTTTTGTGCAATAATATGTAAAGCATCATCCTCTGCATTGATCTCTTGTTTTAGTGCTATATCTTTTAAATATTCTTTAACATCCTTTACCGTTATTCTTTTAAAATCAAAGATTTGACAACGAGATAAAATAGTTGGGATTATTTTATGTTTCTCTGTTGTTGCTAAAATGAAGATACAGTGTTTTGGAGGCTCTTCTAAAGTTTTAAGAAAGGCATTAAATGCGGCTTGAGAAAGCATGTGTACTTCATCAATAATATATACTTTATATTTTCCAACTTGCGGAGGGATACGAACTTGATCTGTTAAACTTCTTATATCATCAACAGAATTGTTTGACGCGGCATCTAATTCAAAAATATTAAAAGCAAAATCTTCATTAAGATCATTATCATTCCCTTCTTTATTAATCATTTTAGCCAAAATACGAGCACAACTTGTTTTTCCGACTCCTCTTGGTCCAGTAAATAATAATGCTTGCGCTAAATGATTATTTTCTATAGCATTAGATAGCGTATTTGTAATAGCCTGTTGCCCTACGACGTCTTTAAACGTTTGCGGTCTATATTTACGGGCCGATACTACAAAATGCTCCAAATGATAACTGAATTAAATTTTAATGTAACAAAGTTAAAAATTAGACTTATATAGTAGCATTTTATGCTATGAATTTATTGATAGTTATCAACATAAAATCGTAATTTTGCACAGAAGCAGATCGCCTTATCGCTTTTTATTTTGAATTATATTCAGAAATATAAAGAGGAAAGTCCGGACACCATAGTGTAGCATAGTGGCTAACAGCCATCAATCGTAAGGTTAGGAAAAGTGCAACAGAAAGTATGTACAGGTAATGCTGTAGTGAAATCAGGTAAACTCTATGCGGTGCAATGCCATGTAAACTAGTGCTCCATTGGAAAAGTGTACACGCACGATGCTAGAGGGTAGGCAGCTAAAGGCTATTGGTAACAATAGTTGTAGATAAATGATAAGGGCTTTTAAAAGTACAAAATCCGGCTTATAGATCTGCTTTTTTTTTGAACAGCTAAGGGGTGTAAAATAATTACCCTTCTTCGTTATTGTGTAGAATTTCAAAAAAACTAAAACAATTACCGCCATAACTTTTAGTATAGTTGTAATTGTTTAAATGCGATAAATTGGTGTGTTTAGAATGTTCAATTATAAGCATTCCATCCGTCTCTAAAAGATTGTTTTTAAAAACGAGTTCAGGAATTTTCACAAATGCTTCTATAGTGAAATTGTATGGAGGATCTGCGAAAATTATAGAGGCTTTATGTTTGGAATTTTCAAGATATTTAAATACGTCGCTTTTTATTACTTGAATAGGCATTTTAAAATCTTCAGCAGTTTTGTTAATAAATTTTGTGCAACCATAATCTTGATCTACAGAGATTATATGTTTTACACCTCTAGAGGCAAATTCATAACTAATATTGCCAGTGCCAGAAAACAGGTCTAAAACATCAATTTCATCAAAATAATAGAGGTTGTTTAAGATATTGAATAGTGCTTCTTTTGCCATATCTGTTGTAGGGCGAACAGGTAATTTTTTTGGAGCGCTAATTCTTCGTCCTTTGTATTGTCCTGAAATAATACGCATTAAAAGCTATTTAGAAGAGTGAAATTGTAATGAATAGGAACCGAGGTGTCTTTATAATTATAATCTTTTAAATGTTTTCCAAAACTAACGTTTCTAATGTACTTATAGGCAATTTTATATAAATCGTCAGTTATATTAATTTCTCCTAAAAATATAAGCTCTAGAATTTCTGGATTTAAATTTAGCTGTTCTATAGTAAACAGTAAGTAATAAATAAAATCTTCCTTGGTGCTATACTCAAAAGTATTATAAAATATCAAATCGTTATTTCTAAAAGAAATGATTTCAAAGTGAGAACTATTTACATTAATGTATATTTTTTGATCCGTTTTAGAAGTCTCAATTTTTTGTAAGTTTTCTATTAATACTGTTGAGAAGTGTTTATAGGTAAAACTGCCAAAACGATCGTAGATGTAATTATTTATATTAACATATGGCACATATACATTTACAGCGTTTATAGCTTTAATTTCATCGTAAGAAATAAAATCGGTTTTTAATATTTTAGAATTAAACTTAAGATAATCGGCTAAAAACTCCTCTTTAAATAAGGCGTTTGGAACAACGGTAGATATTTCATTAACATAGACTATAGTTACATTGTCAAATTTTTGATTAAACTGTTCTTGTTCTTTAAACAATATTTGTAGTTTATCAAGAATTTGAAATGGTGTTTTTTTAGTAGAAGTAGGAAATTTTTTTAAAAAATCGATGGTATGGGTTTTCGTATTTAAAATACAAAAAGAAAGTCCACTCAAACTAATTTGAATGGACAATTCTTTTTGTATTTTGTCTTCCGTATTATTGTTTTGTTGGTACGTCATAAAGTTTAGGCCAATTACCTATTACTTTTACTTCTTCCATAGATCCTACACGGATAGTCTTTCCATCAATTTCTTCAACAGATACGACTTCATTTTCTTTATATATTAAATCTTGGTCTTGATCATGTAGTACTAAGCTTTTTAATACAGATGCTTCAAAAACAGCATCTTGCTCATTTTCTTCTCCAATAACTCCTGCTTTTAATTTAAACTTAGTGCCTTCTGGAGCGAAAGGAACATTCATCATTGTTTTGTACCTTGTAGATGTTTTAAATAAAGAATCTTTTATAGAAACTTGATCTAATGTGTCTATGATTGTTATTTCTTTAGTCATTTCAACACCACCGTAAGCCTTAGTTCTTTCTTCATCTATTACGGTACTATCTCTTCTTTGAGTAATTATAAATTTACCGTTTTCAATAAAATTAATCAACTCATTGTAATTATTGGTAAATTTACCATTACGCTCTCTATATGCTAACTGAGAATCTCTAATGTCTACAAGATTATTTATTACTTTGGCGTAGCGTTTTTCTTTAATTTTATTAAATTGTATCTCCCCATAAACAGACATGAAAGTGATATATCCTAAAAATATAATTAAAGCCCAAAGCGCTATCATTAATATAGGTTTAATTTTTGAAGGGACAAATTTGTCAATCAACCAAACGATACCTACAGTAAGGAGTATTACGGCAACTGATATTAAAATTAGATTTAGCATGTTTTTTTAGTTATTATATTAAATGGACTTTCGCAAATCTACAATTTTTTTTTATTCGTAAAAACCAATAGGAGTAAAAATCATTCATATCTTTGAACAAATGTTTATAACGTATTCGCATTAATGACGCACTCGCAATTTTATTCGCTTATAAAACAGCAGTTTCCGTTTAAACCAACTACGAAACAAGATATTTTATTACTCCAACTTTCTCAATTTATTTTTGACGATTCTCCTAAAGCCATTTTTTTATTAAAAGGTTATGCAGGAACAGGTAAAACAACAGTAGTAAGCACTATAGTAGCTAATTTATGGAAAATTAAAAAAAGTGCAGTATTATTAGCCCCTACAGGAAGGGCGGCTAAGGTGATCTCAAACTATTCGAAAAAAGAAGCTTTTACGATTCATAAAAAAATTTATTTTCCAAAAAAAGATAAAAAAGGAGGGGTGAAATTTGTATTACAACCTAATAAGCATAGAAATACAATGTTTATTGTGGATGAGGCTTCAATGATTCCTGATGCTCCAAGCGAGTCAAAATTTTTTGAGAATGGGTCTTTGCTTGACGATTTAATGCAATATGTTTATTCAGGGCATAAATGTAAATTGTTGTTAATTGGAGATACAGCACAATTACCACCAGTAAAATTAGAATTAAGTCCAGCTTTAAACGAAAACATACTTAGCCTTAATTATGATAAGAATGTAACAAAAATAGAGCTAGATGAAGTAATGAGGCAAGGGAATGAATCGGGAATTTTAAATAACGCAACAAGGTTAAGAGAGTCTTTGTCTGATCACTTTTTCGATGCATTTAAGTTTGATTTAAATGGATTTAAAGATGTTGTTAGACTTATTGAAGGGAATGAAATTATAGAAGCAATAAATGAAACGTATAATAGTATTGGAAATGAAGAAGCAACAATAATTGTAAGAAGTAATAAACGAGCTAATTTATACAATCAACAAATTCGTAGTCGAATTTTATTTAATGAAAATGAATTGTCTTCAGGAGATCATTTAATGGTAGTGAAAAACAATTATTTTTGGATAAAACCTACCACAGAAGCTGGATTTATTGCAAATGGAGATATTATAGAAGTATTGGAAATTTTTAGCATTAAGGAGCTGTATGGTTTTAAATTTGCTGAGGTAAAGGTAAGAATGGTCGATTATCCAAAGATGAGACCTTTTGAAACGGTTTTATTATTAGATACCATTAGGGCGGAAACCCCTTCACTAACTTATGAAGATTCCAATAGGCTTTATCAAGAAGTTATGAAAGATTTTGAAGATGAAGGAAGTAATTATCGGAAATTTTTAAAGGTAAAAGGAAATAAATATTTTAACGCTCTACAAGTAAAGTTTTCATATGCTATTACCTGTCATAAATCTCAAGGAGGGCAATGGAATACTGTATTTGTAGAGCAGCCTTTCTTACCTAATGGAATAGATCGGGATTATTTAAGATGGCTATATACAGCAATAACTAGAGCTAAAGAAAAATTGTATTTAATTGGATTTAAAAATGAAGCCTTTATTGAAGAAGAAGGGTAAGAATTAAGAAAAATAAATAAAAATGATGACTGTAGAAACAATAATAAGTATCTGCTTAGGAATAGGTTTATCTGCTTCTGTAGGTTTTAGAATTTTTGTTCCATTGTTTGCATTGAGCTTAGCAGCACATTTCGGAGCATGGGATCTTAATGAGTCCTGGCAATGGGTAGGAAGCTTAACGGCATTAATAGTATTAGGAGTGGCAACTATTGTTGAAATATTTGCTTATTATATTCCTTATTTAGATAATTTTCTCGATTCCTTAGCTATTCCTTTAGCAGCAATTGCAGGAACTGCCGTAATGGTTTCTACTATTGCAGATTTAAGCCCTGCAATTACATGGGCTTTAGCTATTATTGCAGGAGGGGGCACGGCAACAGCGATAGCCAGTTCGTCTGGGGCTACTCGAATTACTTCAACAGCAACTACTGCTGGTTTAGCAAACCCAATAGTTACAACAGTAGAAACAGGAACATCCGTATTGATGTCTTTGTTGTCTGTTTTTTTTCCGTACATAGGAATTTTAGTTGTAATTATTATATTCTACATTATTTATAAAATTTATAAAAAGTTTAAACCTAACAATGCTTAAATAATAATTATAAAATTATATTTTTGACCCACTAATGTGTTAATAAAGCGAATGAAAATTATAGCAATGATACCTGCTCGTTATGATGCAACACGATTTCCAGCAAAGTTAATGCAAGACTTAGCTGGAAAATCAGTAATTGCAAGAACTTATGAAGCTACAAAAATAACTAATTTATTTGATGAAGTATATGTTGTCACAGATAGTGCTATTATTTTTAAAGAAATTGAACGTATAGGAGGTAAAGCCATAATGAGTGTTAAAACCCACGAGTGTGGTAGCGATCGTATTGCTGAAGCTATTGAGTTTATGGATGTAGATATTGTTGTTAATGTTCAAGGAGATGAGCCTTTTATTGAAATAGAATCATTAAAAAAAATAATAAAGATATTTAAAGACGATTTAAAGTTAAAAATAGATTTAGCGTCGTTAATGGTACAAATAACAGATGATAAAGAAATAAAAAATCCTAATACTGTTAAAGTGATAACAGATGACGAAGATTGTGCACTGTATTTTTCACGTAGCCCAATACCTTACCCAAGAGATAAGAATATTGCAACAAAATATTATAAGCATAAAGGCGTATATGCATTTAGAAAAACGGCTTTATTAGATTTTTATAGATTGCCAATGAGGCAATTAGAAGCCTCAGAAAAAATTGAATGTATTCGTTATCTAGAGTATGGTAAACGTATTAAAATGGTTGAAACTAATGTACAAGGTATAGAGATAGATACACCTGCCGATTTAGAACGAGCAAAAAAGGAATGGAAATAATTGGATAAATCTTATCAAAATATAAAAGTTATAGGAGTAGATGCAGATGATACGTTATGGAGTAATGAGCCTTACTTTAGAGAGGCAGAAATGAAGATTAAAAAATTATTAAGTGATTATGAAATATTTAATAGATTAGATGAAAAGCTTTATGAAAAAATAATAAAAAACAAATCATTATATGGTTATGGGGTGAAAAGTTTTACTTTATCTATGATTGAAATGGCTATTGAAGTTTCTAATCATAAAGTGTCTAATAAAATTATAGAGCACATAATCGAGATTGGAAAAGAAATGCTTGATAAGCCTGTAGAGTTATTGGAAAACGTAGAAAGAGTATTAACTTTGTTGTCTAAAAAATATAAATTAATTCTAGTAACAAAAGGGGATTTACTAGATCAAGAGCGTAAGTTAAAGAAATCTGGAGTATTGAAATATTTTCATCAGATAGAAATTCTTAGCGAAAAGAAAGAAGAGAATTATACTGAGTTGCTGAAGCGGCTAAATATAGAACCAAAACATTTTTTAATGATTGGTAATTCATTAAAATCTGATGTTTTACCATTAATTAATATTAAATCTAATGCAATACATGTTCCATTTCATACAACATGGGATTTTGAGAAGGTAAAAGAAAAGGGTAATAAAAAATATAAAACATTAACGAAGTTAGCCAATACATTAGAGATTTTAATTTAAATCTAAATAATTGAACAGCTTAACGACTATGTTTGAAATGTAATATATATTATAAGCATATTTAATAAAAATTTTAAACATTACTAAATGTTTATATATACAATAGAAAAAATAATAAATGAGTTATAGAAATTTTCCAATGGTGTCTAAAGTAGTTTTTGGACGTGGTAGTTTTAGCCAGCTAGGAGATATAATAGAGTCTAAGCGTTTAAATATAAATGCACCTTTTATTTTTTTGGTAGATGATGTCTTTAAAGGAAATGCATGGTTAACTTCTAGAGTTCCTTTGGCTTATAACGATAAGTTATATTATGTATCTGCTGCAGAGGAACCAAAAACGACAGGGATAGATGCATTAGTTGAAGAGATAATATTAAGATATAAAGAACGTCCTTCAGGAATTATAGGAATAGGAGGAGGGAGTATTTTAGATACAGCTAAAGCTGTTGCAATAATGCTTACAAATAAAGGGGAATCAAAAGATTACCAAGGTTGGGATTTGGTTAATAATCCGGCAACGTACCATGTGGGTGTCCCCACTATTTCAGGAACCGGAGCAGAAGTGTCTAGGACTACCATTCTTACCGGACCAGAGCGAAAGTTAGGTATAAATAGTGATTACACCCCTTTTGATCAGGTAATATTGGATCCAGAGCTTACAAAAGATGTTCCCAAAGACCAATGGTTCTATACAGGGATGGATTGTTTTGTTCACTGTGTCGAGTCATTAAATGGAACATTTTTAAATGCATTTAGTAAATCTTATGGAGAGAAAGCTTATGAATTGTGTAAAGAAATATTTTTGAGTGATAACTTGTCAAAAGAAGAATCAGAGGATAAGTTAATGATGGCCAGTTGGCATGGAGGAATGAGTATTGCCTATTCTCAAGTTGGAGTTGCTCATGCATTGAGTTATGGTTTATCTTTTCTATTAGGAATAAAACATGGTCTGGGAAATTGTATAGTTATTAATCATTTAGAAGAGTTTTATCCAGAAGGTGTTAAGCTTTTTAAACAAATGAGAGAAAAACATAATATTGAAATACCTCAAGGAGTTTGTGAAAATTTAAGCGATTCGGAGTTTGATGTTATGATAGATGTGGCTTTAAGTCTAGAGCCATTATGGTTAAATGCTATTGGTAAGAATTGGAGAAAAATGATAACTAGAGAGCGATTAAAAGAATTATACCAAAAAATGTAATATGCATTGGTTAGCCAAATTAATC
>JAHDGB010000110.1 GCA_020627885.1 Flavobacteriaceae bacterium
TTCTTTAGCTAAATCCTCTTTTTCTATAACATCTAACGAATCCTTTATTTTTATTCGCTTTAATAAATACTGGTTAGCTAATACCAAATTATTTTGAAGTTCATATACTTCTGACATATATACATAAACATCTGACAAATCCGATAAATAACCATACTTTTTAAATACAGCTACACTTTTATCATAATTTTCATGGGCAATATTATAGGCTTTAACACCTCTGTTAGCTTCAGCTATATAAAAAAACAACCACCCTTTAACCCTATTAAGATCTGAGTAATCCATTAACTTTAAGGCCATATTAAGATACACCATTGCCTTTTTATAGTCTCCTTTCTCATTATAATTACAACCTATATTACTAGCCAAAAGAAACATCGATTTTTTATTGTCAATCAACTTGGCTATTTTCATGGCTTTCATGTAATAGACATTAGAACTGTCTATTCTTTTAGATAAATTACCTATTCTATTGTCTGCATAAAAAAATGACCCCTTATTGTTATATACGATAGCTAATTTTGCACTGTCTTTAATTTTAAGATAAATCTTTTCAGCTATAGCAAGATGCTCGAAAGACGCTTCTTTATCTTCTAAGTCTAAAAAAACTAGAGAAAGAATATTATAGGCTCTAGCTTTTAAACTATCTACATTTTCCTTTTTAGCATATTCTAAAGTTTGGTTAATTAATTTTATAGCTTCATTAGGCCTTCCTGTTTGCCTATACTCAAAAGCAGTTCCTAATTGTTTCGAGTAAATCGAATCCATTTTTCGCTTACCTGATGTTTGCGAAAAGAGAGTTGCGAAACAAAAAAGAAATAAAAAAAACAATCCTTTTTTCATGTAGGTCAATAGGTTATATGGAGAATTAAAACTTTTAAAATTAACTTCTATAGTTATTTATAAATTATACTTTGATTAATTAATATCTCTTTTTGTTACGATACGAACAATTGTTTCTACAAAATCGTTTGTAATAAATGGTTTTAAAATACAGGCATTCATTTTTGCAATTTCTATTTTCTTTTTTATGTCTTCAGAGGTAGCTGCTGTTAAAGCAATTATTGATATATTTTTATTAAACAATCTGATTTGCCTTGTAGCTTCATAACCATCCATATTAGGCATATGCAAATCCATTAATACACAATCATAATGATTTGCTTTTACTAAGTCTATCGCTTTTTCGCCTGAATCTGTCACCTCACTAGTTATTGAAAGCTGATCCAAAACCTTTTTGGTTACTAATTGGTTTATTTTATTATCATCGACCACTAACAACTTGTATTGCGCTATAATCTCTAATTGTTTTTGGTAGCTTGAATCTTCAGTTCCGTCTTCTTGTTTTTCTTCAAATTGAACTGTAAAATAAAATGAAGATCTCTTGTCTTCTTCATAACCGACCTCTAAACTACTATTCATTACTTCTAAACTATTCTTTACTACAGATAAGCCCAATCCTGTGTTTTTATAGAAATTTTCATTCTTAGAATGTTTATGATAATAATCATCAAATACTTGTAATTGTTTTTCTTTAGATATAGCTGAATCATTATCTACTACCTTAAAAAAAACTGTAACTTTTCCGTTATGTTTCTCTGAATTAATTCGAGTTACAGTTACCTCTATGAGATTCTTTTTCGAATATTTAATAGCATTAGAAAATAAATTAACTAATACTTGCGATAATTTTAATGAATCGCCTAAAAGTTTTCTAGGTATAGAATCATCAAATTCTAATGCAATTGTGTTTCCACTATCTTTTAATGCATATTCTAAAGAGTCTATAATAGTTGTTATTACGTTCTTTAAATTAAAAACTGAACACTCTAGTTTTAAGGCGCCAGATTCTTCTATCTTATTTAATTGCAATACGTTATTAATTAAATAGAGTAAATGATTTCCAGAAAATTTTAATGATTCTAAATACCTCCTATGTCTAATAATAACATTTTCTTTGAGTAATAACCCAGATAGTTCAATTACAGCATACAGAGGTGTTCGAAGCTCATGACTAATTTCTGAATAAAAATCGCTCTTTACTTTAGAATACCTATAGGCTTTGTCTCTTGCTGTTTTTAATTCTTTATTTTTTTCATAAATCCAATAAGCAGTATATAAGAGTGTAACCATAAAAAAAACTAATAGCCAATTAAAAAGTGTAGATTTAGCTAATAGTTTTTTCTGAACAGCCTTTTCTTTTTCTATAAATTGAAGCTTTTCTTTATTATCTTTTTGTTTGTATTTTGCCTCTATTTCTTTAGCTAAATCTTCTTTTTCAATATTATCTAAAGAATCCTTAACTTTTACTTGCTTTAATAAATAAAGATTAGCTAATGATAATTTTTTTTGATATTTATAAACTTTAGCCTTATCTCCATATGCCTCTTGTAATGTCTCTAAATACCCTTGTTTTTTAAATATAGATATTCCCTTATCTAAATACTGATGTGCTACATCATATTCTTTTGCATGTGTTTTCATAAGACCTATAAGAGAAAGTAAAGATCCTTTTGCATTTTTATTTACGTAGGGATCGTCTTTAAATTTTAATGCCTTATTGAAATACAACATTGCATTTTTATAATCTTCTTTATGGATACCGTAATTAAAACCGATATTATAAGACAATAAAAACATGTTCTTTTTATTGTTGGTCCTCATGGCTATTCCCATGGCTTTCTTATAATATACTGTAGAGCTATCTATATCCTTATTCATCGCATAGGTAACCCCTATATTATTATATGTGGTGGCCAATTTCACACTATCATCACACCTCAGATAAATATCCTTTACTTTTATAAAATGCTCTAAACTAGACTTATTATCTTTTAATGCCAATAAAGCTATAGCTATAACATTATAGGCTTGGGCTTCGGTAATATCATCCCCTTCTTTTTTAGCGTATTGTAAAACCTCATTACCTAATTTTATAGCCTCATTACTCATCTTCTTATTAGTATATTCGAATGCTTTTTCTAATAGTTTAGAATAATATAATGAGTTTTTTTCTTGCGTATTAGCTTCTTGCGCTAAAAGAATTGAAGAACAACAAAAAAGAAAAAAAAGCAGGTAGTTTTTCATTTATTAACAGATATTAGGGATTAGCAAAATAATGAAAACATTCGTAATCAACAAATTAGAATGTTTCTAAAAAACAATAGCCTTCTTGTTTTATTTTTTTTGTACTCCCCTAACTATAGCTCCCACAAAATCATTTATCATGAAAGGTTTTAAAATACTACCATTCATTTCTACTTTTTTAATTTTACTTTCTACTTCTTCGGATGTTGCTGCTGTTAATGCTATTATAGCAATATCTTTATTAAATAATCTGATTCGTCTTGTTGCCTCATAACCATCTATTTTTGGCATTTGCAAATCCATTAAAACACAATCGTAATGATTTGCTTTTACTAAGGCTATTGCTTTTTCACCCGAATCGGCAACTTCACTAAATACATTTAACTGGTCTAAGATTTTCTTGGTAACTAACTGGTTTATCTTGTTATCATCGACTATTAATAATTTATAATCCTTTATAATATCTAACTTCTTTTGGTAGGTCCCTTCCTCATTATCTGTATCCTTAATTTCTTCAAACCGAACTGTAAAGTAAAACGACGATCTTCCCCCTTCTTCATTACTCATATTTATGTTACTGTCCATTACTTCTAAGCTACTTTTAACTACAGATAAGCCTAAACCAGTATCTTTATAGTTGTTTTCATTATTTGAATGTTTATGATAATAATCATCAAATACTTGTAATTGTTTTTCTTTAGAAGCAGCTAAAGCACCATCTGAGATCTTAAAAAAAACAACGACATCTCCTGTTTGCTCATCTGTTTTAATTCGATTTATCATAAGCTCAATTATATCATTTTTTGTAAATTTTATGGAATTAGACAATAAATTAATTAAAACCTGTGATAGCTTTAAAGAATCGCCTATCATTTTTTGAGGAATAAGATTATCAAAGTTTAATTTAATGGTATTGCCACTTTCTTTTAAACCATATTCCAAGGTATCTATAATGTTTGCAATTAATACTTTTAAATTAAAAGCTGATGTTTCTATTTTTAACTCGCCAGATTCAACCTTATTTAATTGCAATACATTATTAATTAACGAGAGTAGATGCGTTCCAGAAAAATTTAATGACTCTAAGTATTTTTTATCTCTAACATTAACATGCTCTTTTAGTAATAAGCTTGATAATTCTATTATTGCATACAAAGGTGTTCTAAGTTCATGACTAATTTCCGAATAAAAATCGCTCTTTACTTTAGAGAGCCCAAAAGCACGATCTCTTGCTTTCTTCAGTTCTTTGTTTTTAGTGTAAATCCAATAGGCGGTATAAAATAATACAACAATAAAAAAGGCCAATACCCAATTAAAAAGGGTCGATTTTGATAATAATTTTTGCTGAACCTCTTTTTCCTTTTCTATAAATTGTAGTTTTTCTTCATCCTTTTTTTGTATATATCTTGCTCCAATTTCTTTAGCTAGGTCTTCTTTTTCTATAACATCCAACGAATCCTTAATCTTTATTTGCTTTAATAAATAGATATTGGCTAGCCTTAATTTATTTTGCTTTTTATAGATCTCTATTTTATAATCATAAATTTCAATCAAATCATATAAATCACCATTCTTTTCACACGCTTTTATTCCTTTGTTTAAATTCTCAAGTGCAGCATCATACGCTTTTAATTCTTTTTTAACGTAACCAATAGAAACATAAATAAATCCTTCTATATTTTTATGATTTGAGTACTTTGTATAGGTTAATGCTTCATTAAAATATGATAGTGCCTTTTTATAATCTTTTCTATATATGCTGTAATTACTTCCTAAGTTATACAATAAAAGAGCTATTGAGCCTTTGTGATTTTCATTTCTAGCAATTTTAATCCCCTTTTTATAACAAACTATTGCACTATCTATTTTATTCTTTTCTTCATAAAGAAGACCTATATTATTATACATAATAGATAATTTTTTATTGTCTTTAAGTTTTAAGTAAATGTCCCTTGCCTTAATAAGATTATTTAAAGATTCATCACTATCTTTTAAAACGTAAAAAGCCTTTGCTATTACATTATAAGCTTCAGATTTTAAACTATCAACTCCTTCTTTATTAGCATATTCTAAAACTTCGCTGCTTAATTTTATACTTTCATTGGGCTTCCCTATATCATTATATTCAAATGCTTTGTCTAATAGTTTAGAATAATATAATGAGTTTTTTTCTTGCGTATTTGCTTCTTGTGCTAAGAAAGTAGAAGAATAAAAAAGAAATAAAAAAAATAGGTTATTTTTCATTAATTAATAGAAATAGGGACTAGCAAAATAATGAAAACATTCGTAATCAACAAATTACGAATGTTTCTAAAAAACAATAGCCTTCTTGTTTTATTTTTTTTGTACCTCCCTAACTATAGCGCCAACAAAATCATTTATCATGAAAGGTTTTAATATACTACCGTTCATTTCTACTACTTTAATTTTCTTTTCTATTTCTTCGGATGTTGCTGCTGTTAATGCTATTATAGGAATATCTTTATTAAATAATCTTATTTGCCTTGTAGCCTCATAACCATCTATTTTTGGCATTTGCAAATCCATTAAAACACAATCGTAATGATTTGCTTTTACTAAGGCTATTGCTTTTTCGCCCGAGTCGGTAACTTCACTAAATACATTTAACTGGTCTAAAACTTTCTTGGTAACTAACTGGTTTATCTTGTTATCATCGACTATTAATAATTTATACCCCTTTATAATATCTAACTCCTTTTGGTAGGTCCCTTCCTCATTATCTGCATCCTGAATTTCTTCAAATTGAACTGTAAAATAAAACGACGACCTTCCTCCTTCTTCATTACCTATATTTATACTACTGTTCATTACCTCTAAACTACTTTTAACTACAGATAGGCCTAATCCAGTATCTTTATAACTGTTTTCATTATTTGAATGTTTATGATAATAATCATCAAATACTTGTAATTGTTTTTCTTTAGATACAGCCAAAACACCATCTGAGATCTTAAAAAAAACAGCAACCTCTCCTGTTTGTTCTTCGGTTTTAATTCGATTTATCGTAAGCTCAATTACATCATTTTTTGTGAATTTTATGGCATTGGACAATAAATTAATTAATACTTGTGTTAGCTTTAAAGAATCGCCTATCATTTTTTGAGGAATATGATTATCATAGTTTAATTTAATGGTATTATCACTTTCTTTTAAACCATATTCCATAGTGCCGATAATATTAGTAATTAACACTTTTAAATTAAATTTTGAATGTTCTATTTTTAACTCGCCAGATTCTACCTTATTTAATTGTAATACATTATTAATTAACGAGAGTAGATGCGTTCCTGAAAAATTTAAAGACTCTAAATATCTCCTATCTTTAACATTAACATGCTCTTTTAACAATAAACTAGACAACTCTATTACGGCATACAGAGGTGTTCTAAGTTCATGACTAATTTCCGAATAAAAATCGCTCTTTACTTTAGAAAGCCCAAAAGCACGATCTCTTGCCATCTTTAGTTCTTTATTTTTTGTGTATATCCAATACGCTGTATACAATAGCAAAACTATTAAAAAGGCTAACAACCAGTTAAATAGCGTAGATTTTACTAATAATTTTTTCTGTACTAATTTTTCTTTCTCTATAAAATGAAGCTTTTCTTTATCTTGTTTTAACTTATATTTTCCTCCAATTGCCTTTGTTAAATCCTCTTTTTCAATAATTGCTATTGAGTCTTTTAATTTTATCTGTTTTAACAAATAGTTATTGGACAGTACAAGTTTATTCTGCTCCGTATACACCTCTGCTTTATATGCATAAGCATCAGATATATTTTGGATATATCCTCCCTTTTTATACACATTTATACTCTTATCGACATTTTCATGAGCAGCTTTATATTTTTTTTGGACCACTTCGAGGTAAGAAATCATAATAAATAAATCCCCTCTTACTCTATCATTTCCTGCATAATCTATTAACTTTAGGGCCTTATCAAAATACATCTTTGAACTGTCAATATCATCTTTAACAGCATAAGCATGACCTAAATTATATGAAACAGTAAACACATATTTTTTACTATCAATAGCCTCAGCTATATCAATCGCTTTTTTAGCGTAAATTATTAAACTATCCTGTTCCTTCTTTTTTCCATAATAAACTCCAAAATTATTATATACGCTAACTAAGTTCAAACTATCATTAAGCCTTAAATAAATAGCCTCAGCTTTAATAAGATGCTCAAAAGCTGTTTCTTTATCTTCTAAACCTAAAAAAGACATAGAAATAACACTATAAGCTTCAGCTTTTAAACTATCTACATTGTTTTTTTTAGCATATGCCAGAGCTTCATTGCTTAATTTTATTGCTGCGTTATGCTTTCCTGTCATCATCTGCTTAAAAGCCTCTTTTAACATTTTAGAATAAAGAGAATCTGACGCTTGTTTACTTACCTCCTGAGAATGAAGAGTTATGTTGCAAAAAAGAAATAGGAAAAACAGTGTTCTTTTCATTAGATTTGGTAGAAATGTAAGGCAACGTAAATTAATGAAAACTTTTGTAATCAGCAAATTACATTTCTGAAGCTAACAAATCATCTCTACTAGAAATAATAACGTATTGCCTTAAATTATTGTATTACTAATTAATGTGTCTTTACAACTCTAACAATAGTCGCTACAAAATCATTATTCTTAAACGGTTTTAAAATATGGCCATTCATTTTTACTGCTTCTATTTTCTTTTCTATCTCTTCAGAAGAAGCAGCTGTTAATGCGACAATAGGGGTCTTTTTATTAAATGCCCTGATTTGTCTTGTAGCCTCATAACCATCCATTTCTGGCATATGCAAATCCATTAATACACAATCATAATCGTTTTCTTTTACCA
>JAHDGB010000111.1 GCA_020627885.1 Flavobacteriaceae bacterium
ATATTTGAAAAATAAACCTCAATTTTTTTAACCTACTTAATTTATTACCATGAAAAAACTATTCTACTTATTCTGCCTTCCAATTTTAATCTTTACCTCTTGTAGTAGTGAAGACAGTACTACAAATAGCGAAAGTACTTCAGCTCCATATTTAGTAACCGATACAGCAACTGATAATATATTACCAACTAAAATAGTAGTAGAAGACTCCGATGGAGATAGTGAAACTATAGTTTATACCTACAATGGAAAAAAAATAACTAAAATACAGTCTACAAGCCCAGATAGTAATGATAATTATTACCTAGATCTTATTTATACAGACACAAAACTAACTGAACAAAATTTTTACAAACTTCCTGGGGAAGATATTTTAGAAACTTACACCTATAATTCTGAAGGTAAAATAAATTCATTTACAACAAAAGTTATTGCTGCCAATGAATATACACAAGAAGTGACTTACAATGCCGATAATTCTGAAATCACAATTCGAACTCCTGGAGACCCAATTGAAGAAGCAAGTGTAATTAAAGTCAACAATGGTAATTTAATAGAACAATTAGAAAGTAATAGGTTTTTTTATACCTACACTTATGATGATAAAAACGCCCCCTTTAAAAACTTAGAAAACAGAGCTATCTTACTACCAATCTATTCTGAAAATAATGATAATTATTTATACACTTATAACAATATTTTAACTGAAACTATTTACAACGGGCCAAATGCTGATAGCCCTATTTCATCTGCATACACCTATGAATATACTTATACTGATTTTGGTTTTCCTAGAGTAGTAACAGAAAAAGATGGTAATGAAGATATAACAACTTATACCTATACTTATAATAACGACTAAATTAATCTCATTTTTAAAAGATATTTTTTTTCAAAACCCAACTAATAGTAAATATTAGTTGGGTTTTTGGTTAATTAACCAATCATAAAAACAAAAGGGCTTTGCCTTTTATTTTTTTATACTTAAAAAATTAAATCTCCTTTTCATTACTATCGTCGATAAATTTTACATCTCTTGTATTTTTTTGCACAGCAATAGCAGAAAACAAACTTAATAAGAATGAAATGGCATAAAACCCTTTCTCGCTTAACAATAAATCTGCATTCCATAAACCTATTATTAATAATGTCATTGAAACAATTGTAGTAAACCAACTTATACTATAATACATGCTTGTTACTGGCACACCTTCTAATTTATCTCTCACCGATTTTTGAACTGAGATTACCGAAAATAAACCAAAGAGTAGTATTGTAAAATAATACCCTTTTTCATTAAGCTGCATACTAGCATTCCATAAACCGATACAGTAGGATAACATGCCAACAAATAAGGCAAACCAAGAAGCCCCAATAAATGCAGGTGTTGGTTTTTGATCAAATACTTTTTGTGTTTTTTCTTTCTTTTTGTTTTTCAACTCTTCTTTTACTGAAACTGTTGTTTGATAATCCATAATATTTTGTTTTTAATGATTATGGCACAAAAATGCATTACAGGTAAAAAATTACCAATACTATATTTACAATATACTGACGATATATTTTTATAAATAGTATCATCTATTATATTAAAATCAATACTTTTAAATAAATAAACTAACGATTAAATGGATTACCTAAAAGCTATTATAGCTACTTTTTCAACTAAAGAAAAACTGCAATTTATTACTTATCTTAAAAAAAAGAACAAACGGAAAGATTCAAAAAACATAACTCTTTTTAAGCTTTTAGAAAAAAACGAATTAGATTCTAAGGCTATTCATACCCAATTATATGGAACAAAAAGTAAAGATGCCCTCCATGCGTTAAGAAAAAGATTGTATCACTCTTTAATAGATTTTACTGCAAATTTAAATTTAGAGAACGAAAACTCTATAGAGATGCAGGTTATAAAATACATTTTAGCAGCAAAAACATTCTTTTTACGAAAGCAATACATATTAGCATATAAGACTTTAGATAAAGCAGAAGCCTTAGCATACGATTATTATTTATTTGCTTTACAAAATGAAATTTATCATACTAAAATTCAATATGCTTACACAAATTCGAATATAGATTTAGAAAAATTAATTATACAATTTAAACAAAATCAAAAAAAATATTTTTTAGAAGACCAACTAAATATTGCTTATGCAAAAATAAGACAAGCCATTTCTAGTAATAAAAACGCTAACATAGACCATCTTTTAAAAACCACATTAACCGAATACAACATAAATACTAATGATTTTTTATCATTTAAATCCTTATATCAATTAGTAACCATTATTAGTATTTCTGCTTTTACATCAAAAGATTACTTAAAAATAGAGCCTTTTTTAATTAAAACGTATCAGGCATTAAAAACACATAAGAGTAAAGAAAAGCAGTTATTTTATCACATACAAGTTATATTCTTAATTGCTAATACGCTTTTTAGAAACAAAAAATTTAAAGATTCTTTTCTATTTTTAAATGAAATGGAAAAACATATGAGCTTTCAAAAAAATAAATTTTACAATACATTTAAATTAAAACACGGCTTACTGACTGCTTTAAATTATAATTTTTCAAACCACCAAAAAAAAGCCATTACTCATTTAGAACGTTTGTACACTTTAAAACATGAAGATAAAGAGTCGTTACTAAACATTAATCTTAGTTTAATTATGTTTTATATACAAGCTGAAAATTTAAAAAAAGCGTACACATTATTTTCTAAATTTTATCATACCAGTAATTACTATAAAAAAAGAGTTAGTAAGGAATGGCTTATTAAAAAGGATATAATAGAGATCATATTAAATATTGAATTAGGTAACATAGACCTTGTAGAATCTCGTTTATTAAGTTTTAAAAGAAACCACTCTAGTTTTTTAAAAAGTATTAATCAAAAACGTGTAATTACTTATATTAATTTTGTTGAAAAATATTATAAACATCCTGAAAAAATAAATTCTGATCGTTTCTTTAATGACGTTGAAAACGCCTTTGAATGGGTAGAGGCTAAACGCGAAGATATTTTTGTAATGAGTTATTATGCTTGGCTTAAAAGTAAAATGGAAAAAAAACCTCTCTATGAAGTTACCATAAACTTAATTAAACAAGCTTCTTCATTAAATTAACAACCATCTTTTTTCTGTTGCAAAATCTTAGGTCAAACCTAATGATCGACAAAAAACAATTAATTAAAAATGACTCAATTAAATACAGTTAATCGAAAATATACGTTCTTTATAGCTTTTTTAAGTGCAATTTCTTAATTTTGAAATTTTAGTCCCAAAATATTCATTAATGAAACAACTAACTGTAATACTATTTTTGCTTTTTTATTCACTTCAAAACTTAACTGCACAAGTAATAACTCAGATTAATACCAACGCAAAAGATACGGCCAAAGACATTAGTATTGGCATAAATTTAAACACAACAGAATCTGTTGGTGTACTACAGACCTATCTAGAATACGAGAGCAAACTTAATACAACCCCCTTAGAGCTATTAACTATTAAGCTTCAAAAAAATATAAAACTTAAATTGACCGCTCCAAAATTTTTAGAATACCTTGCATATACAAATCAAGAAGATTTAACTGCTATGGATGAAGGAAACACACAATCTTCCCCCGTCACTTTAAGTGGAGATAATGCAAACCCAAACCCACCTCTAACCTACCCGCCAGTTGTAAACTTATCTGAAAAATAACAAAACACACCAAAAAAATAAGAATGGTTAGACAATTTACCGTTCGTCTAATATTTGGCATATAATTTGTTATTGATAATAATATAATATATATTATGAGTTCCCTAAATTTAAAAAGAGAAGAGAAATGAAAAGGCTTTTTACACTTACTTTGTTAACAGTATTATTTACCACTTACACTCAAATCACTGAGGCACAAACTATAACATCAATAAATCAGTCTTCGTTAAGTATTTCGAAAAAACTAAAATCTACTCTTCAAATTAAAAATAAAGAACGTAAAAAAATAAGACGTGCTTATACTGAATACTACAGCAGGTTAGCTAGTTTAAACAGTTTAACTGGCTCAAGTTCGGGAAACAATTTTGGAAACAAAGAACACTTATTAAAAATTAGACTACAAAAAACGGTGAAAAAGGCGTTAAAAAATGATGAGGTGTTATTTGACAAATATTTAGTAGAGACCAATCAAGAAGATTTTACTAATCTTGTTGAAAAGGTTAAAAACACTAAAGTTGTTAGATTAACAGATAATAATTCTTCTAAATCACCACAAAAAAGATCAACTCCTACGGTAAATTTAAAAATTAAGTAAAATAACTATATCATTTAAAAAGCTTCGTTACAAGCTTCAATTGTTTTATCTAAATCTTCATAAGTTAATGCATCGGTTATAAACCAGGTTTCAAAAGCACTAGGAGCAATATATATCCCGTTTTTTAACATGCTGTGAAAAAAAGCTTTAAAAGTTTCATTATTACCGTTAGCAGCACTTTCAAAATCTACTACTTTGTCTTTAAAAAAATGTACAGATATCATAGAGCCTACCCTATTTATTGTATGAGTAATTTTTTTGTTATCTAAGACTCTAGTGAGGCCTTTATGCAAGTATTCTGTTTTATCGGCTAAACGCTTAAACACATCTTTATCGTTATTTAGTGCTTTTAACATTGCTAACCCAGCAGCCATAGCCAACGGATTTCCGCTTAACGTACCAGCCTGGTATACAGGGCCTAGTGGTGCTAAGTAATTCATAATCTCTTCTCTAGCAGCAAAAGCCCCTACAGGCAAACCGCCTCCTATAACTTTTCCAAAACAAACAATATCTGCATTAATTCCTAATAATTCTTGGGCTCCTCCTTTTGCCAATCGAAAACCTGTCATTACCTCATCGAAAATTAGTAGTATATTATACTTATTGCACAACTCTCTTAATCCTTCAAGAAATCCTTTTTCTGGTGGGATACACCCCATATTACCAGCTACTGGTTCTATTATTATACAAGCAATTTCATTTTGATTTAATTCAATAATTTCTTTTACGTTTTCTAAATCATTATACCTTGCCAGTAAAGTATCTTTTGCAGTCCCAGAAGTTACTCCTGGGCTATTTGGAGCACCAAATGTAACAGCGCCACTTCCTGCCTGAATTAAAAACGAATCACTATGCCCATGGTAACAACCGGCAAACTTTATTATTTTATCTTTTTGAGTATACCCCCTTGCCAATCTTACAGCACTCATACAAGCTTCAGTGCCAGAATTTACAAAACGAATTTTATCGATATTTGGAACCATAGAAACTGCTAACTCAGCAATTTCTGTTTCTATTTGTGTAGGCATTCCAAAAGATGTCCCTTTTTTTGCTTTATCTACCACAGCATCGACTACTGGTTTGAAGGCATGGCCAAGTACCATTGGCCCCCACGAGTTTATATAGTCTATAAGCTTATTCCCGTCTTCATCATACAAATATGCGCCTTTAGCTTCTTTAACAAAAATTGGAGTACCTCCTACTGCTTTAAAAGCTCTAACTGGAGAGTTTACACCTCCAGGAATTACTTTTTCTGCAGCAACAAATAGTTCGCTACTACGTTTATAAATCATCTTAATTTAATCTTTAGGAAGTGGTTTAATAAATAAAACTTGCCCGACAAAAAGGTCATTACTCTCTAAACCGTTTAATGCTTTAAGTTCTTCTACTGGTATTTTATAATGTTTAGAAAGCGAATATAATGTATCGCCAGCACCTACAGTATGCTTATCGTTTACACTTAAATCTGTTCCTAAAACCTCTGCATCGAAACGATATAATTGATAACGCTCTATTATACTAATTAGCTTTTGCGGATATTTTCTATCTGTAGCATAACCAGCCGCTCTAAGTTCTTTAGCCCAGCCTTTGTAATCGTCTTTTTGTAAAAGAAATAATTTAGAATAACGTTTTCGTTCTTTTAAGAATAAAGAGTGGTCTCTAAATGAATATTTTGAATTTTTATATTTCCTAAAACATTCTTGAGCTTTGTCATCATCATGGTAAATTCGCCCGCCCTTCCATCCGGAATGGCATTTTATTCCAAAATGGTTATTGGCCTCGCTAGACAAACGCCCTTTTCCTGACCCAGATTCTAAAACGCCTTGCGCTAATGTTATACTTGCAGGAATACCATAACTACGCATTTCATCTTGAGCTATATCACTATATATCGCTATATATTCTTCTGTAGGATTTGCATACACCTCTGGAGTGTCTTTAATGACAACTTCTTCAGGCTGAGCTTCCTTTTTCCTTTTTTCGACTTTAGTTATTGTTGTACTGCTAGTATTTTTTGATTTCTTAGTCACTATTTTTTTACTCGTTCCGCAACTTAATAGAATAAAGGACATCAAAAAAAAACCAGTATACCTTTCTATTAATTTGTTTTTTCTCTTCATAACATACATTTTACGTCTTATTTTAAATTATAACAACAAAATACCAGCTTTATTTCAATACATGCAACCCCTTCTTAACCAGAAGTTTATTCATCCCTTTAATCCCTTGTAAGCCCCCAGTATGAATTGCTAATATTTTTGATCCTTTTTTAAAAAAGCTTTGCTCAATTAAATCGTATATACCATACATCATTTTCCCTGTATATACTGGATCTAGCTGTATACTTTGTTCTTTTTTAAATTTGTTTATAAACCTTATTAAATCTTCATTTACTTTAGCATAACCTCCAAAATGATAGTTTAAATTTAGTTTCCAATTATTTTTCGTGACAAATTTACTAATATCTTCTTGTAAAAAATCATCTTTTAAGGCTGAAAAACCAAAAACTTGTTGACTAGGTTTTGAACAATTTATTAATCCAGCTACTGTGCCTCCAGTACCTACAGGACAACAGATATAATCAAATTCCTTATCGGCTTCTGTTAAAATTTCTTCGCAACCTTTAATAGCATGTTCGTTAGTTCCTCCTTCTGGAAGGGTATAAAATAAGCCAAACTCCTTTTTTAACGATTTAATAAAACTGATGCTATTTTTTTCTCTGTAATTAGCCCTACTAATAAACTTAAAATGCATACCACAAGATTGTGCATAATTTAAAGTGTCATTTTCTTCTATTTTTGTTTGCAACTCTTCTCCTCTAATAATACCTATAGTTTTTATCCCGTATACCTTTCCGGCCTCTGCGGTTGCTGCTATATGGTTAGAAAATGCGCCTCCAAAAGTTAAAAGTGTAGAATAACCTTGAGATTTAATAAAAGTAATATTATACTTTAGTTTTCTATACTTATTTCCGGATATTATAGGATGTATTTTATCTTCCCTTTTTATATATAATTTGGTAAAATGATCATACCGATGCTCTACTCTTTGGTTTACGGAATCTTTTAACTTAAAAACCATATTATCATTCATTTTTATCGGTTTAAAAATTTAAATATATCTCAAAAATCTCCATATAGATCTTGATTTAAGATACCCTTTATCCTTTTGATTTGCATAAGCTTCACGCTCAAAAGAAATATTTATATATGCCAAATGCCATGATTTATAATATATAAGCCTTATTACAAACTCTATAACATACCAAATGTAAAATGGTATAACTAATAATTCTCTTTGTTGCATTAAATGTATACGTTCATGATTTATTAAAGTTTTATCCTTAGCTAAAGCTCTACGTTTTAAAAATACAAATGGATAAATTGTAATTCCTGTATAACCTCTTGGCACTATGTATTTAGAAAATAAAATCATAAACTATACAATAACTATAATCACAAATAGTTACAGGGTATGTTAATATATAAAAACGTATCGATTTATAACTATATTTGCAATATATGAAGAAAATAATTCCTATTGAAGATGGGGACTACTACC
>JAHDGB010000112.1 GCA_020627885.1 Flavobacteriaceae bacterium
TTAATTAAAAATTAATAGTAAATTTCTCCGAGGCAAGCCCACGGAGCATTTTTAGAGGAACTCGTTTCTAAACTTTAAACACTTACTGGCGAGGCAAGCCTCGGGGTATTAAACCCTCCTAGAATAAAAAACCACGCAGTGTATTAGCGTGGTTTTTTATTATACTCCTTCTCTCTAATTTCATTTAGCCTTTTTCACAGTCTTTGCTGTAACAATTTGCTTATTTTCTACCACAATTTTAGCATTAACAACCTCATCAACTTTTATTTCTTTTTTAATAACATCTTTAGATGGACTCATTGCCATTCCCTCAGAAGTATGTCCTCCTAAAATTGGAGCAATTACCAAACCTATTAAACACGTTAGCTTAATTAAAATATTCATAGATGGTCCAGAAGTATCTTTAAAAGGATCTCCAACTGTATCTCCTGTTACTGCTGCTTTATGTGCATCACTACCTTTAAAAGTCATTTCTCCATTAATTTCCACACCAGCTTCAAATGATTTCTTTGCATTATCCCATGCGCCTCCGGCATTATTCTGGAAAATTGCCCACAATACTCCACTTACTGTTACACCAGCCATATAACCACCCAACATTTCTGCAATAGCCAAATGATCCATTCCGAACAACATAGGAATAAATGCTATAATTAATGGAAAACCAATGGTTAGCAACCCAGGTAACATCATCTCTCTTAATGATGCTTTTGTAGAAATTGCAACACATTTATCATATTCGGGTTTTCCAGTACCTTCCATAATTCCATCAATTTCTTTAAACTGTCGTCTTACCTCATATACCATTTCCATTGCCGCTTTACCAACTGCATTCATTGCCAAAGCAGAAAACACTACAGGCACCATTCCTCCTACAAATAACATCGCTAAAACTGGTGCTTTAAAAATATTAATTCCATCTATTCCAGTAAAAGTAACATAGGCTGCAAATAATGCTAATGATGTTAAAGCTGCAGAAGCAATAGCAAATCCTTTTCCTGTTGCTGCTGTAGTATTTCCTACTGAATCTAATATATCTGTTCGCTCTCTAACAATTGGTTCCTGCTCACTCATTTCTGCAATACCACCTGCATTATCAGAAATTGGCCCAAAGGCATCTATTGCTAATTGCATTGCTGTAGTTGCCATCATTGCTGAAGCTGCTAATGACACCCCATAAAACCCTGCGAATGCATATGAAGTCCATATTGCTCCAGCAAAAAGTAATACTGAAGGGAAAGTTGAAATCATTCCTGTAGCTAATCCTGCTATAATATTTGTTCCAGCACCTGTACTAGATTTTTGTACAATTGCTAAAATTGGTTTTTTACCTAATCCTGTATAATATTCTGTTATAGAAGAAATAACAGCACCTACTATTAACCCTACTAAAGTTGCAAAAAACACATTGGTAGAAGACACCACTTGTAAGCCTTCTCCAAAAAACTCCATTCGCATTGTTTCCGGAAGCATCCATTTACATAATCCATAACATGCTAATGCTACTAAAACAATCGATGTCCAGTTTCCAACATTTAAAGCTCCCATAACTTGAGCTTCTTTAGCGGCGTTACTTTTTATTTTCACTAAAACTGTACCTATAATTGATATTATAATTCCTACACCAGCAATAGACATTGGTAATAAAATTGGACCAATACCTCCAAAGGCATCACTAATACTTCCTCCCATATCTTTAATCACATAATTACCTAAAACCATAGCCGCAAGTACAGTTGCAACATAAGACCCGAATAAATCGGCCCCCATACCAGCAACATCACCAACGTTATCACCAACATTATCAGCAATTGTTGCTGGGTTACGCGGATCATCTTCTGGTATTCCTGCTTCTACTTTTCCTACTAAATCCGCTCCAACATCGGCCGCCTTAGTATAAATACCACCTCCTACTCGAGCAAATAATGCTATTGATTCTGCTCCTAAAGAAAAACCAGCAAGTGTTTCTAAGACAATAGTCATGTCTTCAGTAGAGGTCCATACCCCATTCATAAAAAATCGAAAAAACAAGATAAAAAACAAGGTTAATCCTAAAACAGCTAAACCAGCAACTCCAAGCCCCATAACCGTTCCTCCTCCAAAAGATATTTTAAGCGCATTAGGCAAACTCGTTCGAGCTGCTTGTGTTGTTCTTACATTCGTTTTCGTTGCTATTTTCATACCGACGTTTCCTGCATAGGCAGAAAACACCGCTCCAAATATAAAAGCTACAACAATTAACCAGTGCGTTGTTGGTACTATTACTGAAACTATACCCAGAAGCACACTTACTATAATTACAAATACTGTTAATAATCTATACTCTGCATTTAAAAATGCTAAAGCGCCTTCATAAATATAGTCAGAAATTTCTTTCATCTTGCCATCTCCTGCATCTTGTTTCATTACCCAAGATCTTTTAATGGCCATATAAACTAAGCCTAATAATGCCATTAAAATTGGCATGTAAATCATCATTGATTCCATATAATTTTCTTTTATTAGTTAAAAAGTCACGCTAATGTAACAAAATCAATACGAAGTAAAAAATATTTTAAAATTGATAGTTTTTTAACTTAATGACAATCAATAAATCATTCGAAAAACCAGTTACACAAAGGGATACAATAATATAACGGAAAGAAAAAGCCTTTTTAGTTTCACAACTAAAAAGGCTTAAAGTTCTATAAATTAAAAACTTAACTATATCGTAAAGTTACCATTAGTTTTATGCACACTTTTTTCGTATCGGTCTACACATTTATTTAAAATATCATAAGCTTCTTTTGCATCACCCCAACCTCCTACATCTACTTTCTTTTTTTCTAAATCTTTGTAAACTTGAAAAAAATGTTCTATTTCTTTTATTTGATGCTGGTTCATGTCAGATAAATCACTTAATGTATTCCATATAGGGTCCGACACTGGAACACAAATGACTTTCTCATCTGGGCCTTTTTCATCTGCCATATGAAATACTCCTATGGGTTTTACTTCCATAACACACATAGGAAATGTAGGCTCACCCCCTAAAACTAAAACATCTAAAGGATCGCCATCTAAAGCCAATGTTTCTGGTATAAAGCCATAATCGGCAGGGTACATCATTGATGAAAACAATAAACGATCAAAGCGTATTTTTTTTAATTCAAAATCATATTCATATTTATTTCTACTTCCTTTCGGTATTTCTATTAAAACATCGAAGGTTTCTTTTCCTTTTGGACTCATGCAAAAATTCTTTTTTTATACTCACTCTTCCCTATACTCAGAAAAGCTTATATAACTATTTATTAACTTAATTCTTTTCAAGAAAAACACAATGGTTTTTCGGGGTGCAAAAATACGTAATCATTTAAGGCTTTACAAAGTAATTAACAATAATAAATACAACCCTTTCATAAGGAGGTTCCCTTTCTGTAATAATAAATACGTACGTATTCATAGACTATTTATTATAAATTAAATATAAAAAGCTAAAACTTAATTTTTATGCACAAAAATCTAACTCACTTTTTTTGTGTAAATCTAGAGTACTAATGCTGTTTTAAACATTTTTTTGCCATTTTATGATTATACTTAATTTAATCACTTAAAAAAAACAAAACCTCTAGTGTAATAGAAAGGTGATTTACTAGTTTTTTGGTAACAGTTGGTTTACATCTATAAAATTGATACATTGATCATACTCTACACTATCCATTAATGTTCCATTATTCTCAAACAACCTAATAAGTTTCCCTCCTAAACTAAGACCAAATGTAAAATCTCAAATAACTGTTGTAACTGAAGGAAATTTCGATTGAAATTTTGTTAATTATTGTGCAATACTAAATAATTATCTGACTCTAGTACTGTTCCACTTGAGATAATAAATTCATGAGAATTGTCGCTATCCTTAAACACCTAATTTGATAGACCTACAGAACTATTCCGTTATTATATAATTCTATCGAATCTCCAGCTTCAAAATTTGATGAATCATTATAATTTATTTCATTAATTACTATCTGACTAAAAGAAGGAAAAAATAAAAAAAATAGTATAAAACTGTTATTATATTTATAGATGCCATTTTAATAAGATTTTAATTAGCATCGTTTAATATATAGCAACTCAATTAAAAAAGTTAGGGGCTTTACAACTGACAATTCATAGAAATTACCAAATAGCGCTGTTAATTGCATGTATTTAGCCTGTTTTTAATCGTTAAAACATTATCTTTCAAAGACCTATAATGTTCTTAATCGTAAAAAAAACAAGATTGTGGGTTTTTTTTTCTGTTACAAAAAATTCGTGCTATTTTTGAGTGTAACCCTCAAATTAAGAGATCCTTATGTCAAAATTCCCTTTCTTACTTTTTACATTAATTACATTTAACTTTATTTTTTCTCAAACTACCGTTTGCGAAGGTTCCCCTTGTACTTCAAACGATTTTACTGTAGACAATTTTTTTCTAGGTGATGAACATGGCACTCCATTAGATAATGGCTTTTGTAATCCTGGAGACATCATCCAAACACATTTATGGGTTAATTTTACAGCTAATGCTGCAGCGCCTAGGTATTCACTTTATTTACATTTTAACTTATACTACGATGGTGTATTTATAGAAACGAAAGATGAGTGTTACTATAATTTAATGGCTATTCCTATTGGTGTTCCATTAGACACTGGTATTATCGATTGGGAATGCGGTACAGAAATATCTATAACCGATCTTTATATGTCATGGCAAACAAATGATAGTAGTCCTTGTGATTGCTCCAGATCGCATTGCATATCCGAACAAATTATTATAGTACAAACTCCATTAATTTCAAGTTTTGAATATACTAACAGTTGTGAAATAGATTTTTTAGTTAATTTTACATCTACCTCTTCTGGCGGGCAAGCCCCACATACGTATTTATGGGATTTTGGAGATGGTACAACTTCAACATTAGAAAACCCATCACATATATACCCACATGAAGGTCCATTTATTGTAACTTTAACTGTAACCGATGCAAATGGTTTCGACTCAATACAAACAGAAATTGTGAGTTTTAACAGTGGTACTATTCCTTTAACAATAACTCCTCCTGTAAACCTAAATATTGAAGGGTGCGATATTTCCGCGCTTACGTCGTTTCCTTATAGCGACATACCTATTTCTATTACAGAAGATGAATTAATAACTATGGGAGGTAATATTAACCATTACACTGATTTAAGTCTATTAACTTATGTCGATTCATATTCTGGTTCATGCCCTATAGAAATAACAAGAACATTTAATGCTGAGGACAGTTGTAACACTACCGCTACTGCTATTCAGCTCATTCAAATTAATGACACCATAAATCCTGAACTGGTATCAGAATTACCTTCTAACATTAGCATAAGTTGCGGATTAATCCCTGAAGCTCCTGAGTTAGAGTTTTCTGACAATTGCTCTACAATACTCGATATAGAATTTAATGAAACTATTATTTCAACAAACATAAATACCTACACAATATTAAGAGCTTGGACAGCCGTAGATGAATGCGGCAATAGTTCAAATTTTACCCAAGAAGTTTTTGTTTCAAATAGTAATGAACGAGAGATAATATCAACAAACCTATGTGTTGAAGATGCTCCAATAGATTTAAGTACTTTTATTACAAATACCACAGTTCTAACTGGTACATGGCAATCTCAATTTCCAGACATATTAAATGGCAGTATATTTAATCCTAGTAATGTAGAAATTGGTAGTTATGAATTTACTTATAGCTATACAAATAATGATTGTATTTTTAAAACCATTGTTAATGTAGGAATGCATGAGGATTGTATAGAGTGCATACAAACAACAATAAATGACATTAGCATTTCCAAAATAGTAACACCGAATAATGATGAATCTAATGATTATTTTGAGATTAAACATAATAGTAAAAATACAAATAGAAGGTTTTGTCAGTTTTCAATTAGTTTAGATATTTATAACCGCTGGGGAACTAGGGTTTATTCCAACTCTAATTATGACAATTCATGGCAAGGGGCATCTCCTATAAACGCTCTAGGTCCTTCAAATAAATTACCAACCGGAACTTACTATTATGTTATTAAATTTAACAATACATTAGAAAAAACAGATGCCATACAAGGCTATCTTTATTTAGGAAGTAATTAAATAATAATCTGAATTAAATTATAGTTTTATAAAAAAAACCGAGGTCCCTCAACCTCGGCTTAATGCTATTTGCATTTAATCTCTTTTTTCGATTTAGGGTCTCTATATCTATTAAGGGATGCAAATACTAATTAATTAATCCATTGAACTAAAAGTATGTAACTTCAGCACAATTCAAAGATAAAATTAATATCCATATACAACGACTAAAAACCTATTAATTCGATGAAATACATTTAATTTTAACATTTAATGTTAAATAGCATAAAAACAACGACAAAAAGCATATTGCCGTTATTATAAAAAATAACATAACAAGTAATAATAAGCTTAACATTTTCGTTAAATTTACATCAACAATGGCATTCTTTTTGATTTAAATAACTTTTAAAACCAAATATTATTAAAAATGAAAAATATAATTGTATTATTATTTCTAGGGTTTAGTGTTTTTGGTATTTCCCAAGCTCCTACCAATTTTAAAGTAAAAGAAATAATTATTAATAAGCATATTGATGGCACTTTGTTAAGTCCTGAAACCGCAAAACCAAATTTAGCAATTTTAATTGCCGGTTCTGGACCAACGGATAGAGATGGAAATCAAAACTTTTTAATGAGCGATGTACTAAAAAAACTGGCTATAAATTTAACAAAAAAAGGAATTGCAACATTTAGATACGATAAGCGTATTGTAAAACAAATTAGAAAAGGTAATATTGATAAGACTATTAGTTTTGATGATTTTATTATCGATGCTATATCTGTTATCGATTATTTCAAAAAAACAAAACTGTATAATAAAATATACGTCATTGGTCATAGCCAAGGTAGCTTAGTTGGTATGTTAGCCGCAAAAGATAAGGCAGACGGATTTATATCCTTAGCTGGCGCCGGACAATCTATTGATGCAGTTATCTCAGAGCAAATTGAAAAAACAGCTCCTATGTTTTCTAAAGACGCAAAACGAGTTTTATCTGTTCTTAAAGAAGGTAAAATCACAACAGACTTTCCTAATGCATTGTCCTCTCTATTTAATGTAGAAGTTCAGCCTTTTATGAGCAATTGGATGCAGTATAATCCACAAGAAGAAATTAAAAAACTTAAAATGCCAATTCTTATAATTAACGGTACAAAAGACTTACAAGTTTCTAGTACAGAGGCAGAATTATTAAAAACTTCTGCTCCGAAATCTAGCTTAGTTATTATAGATAAAATGAATCATATTTTAGTCCCAATTGAAGGTGAAGATTTAGAAAATTCAAAATCTTATAATGAAGCTTATAGAAAGCTTTCTCCCGAATTAATTAAAGCTATTACAGCTTTTATTAATTAAATTTAACTTAAAAGCTAAAACCATATAGAAAAAGCATCCTTTTTACAGGATGCTTTTTCATACTAACCAACCAAAATATGGTAATTATTACTCGAATTTTAAAAGTAACCACACTCTTATTAAATTGTCAACATAAGTAATTACGGTTTATATAAAACAAGTTCCGTGCCAAAGTTCCTTGTCCTTTTTTATAAATTATAATTTTCCTACTTTGCAATAAATTTTTGTTAAAGACATGAATGACCAACCTTTTTTCTCCAATGATGCAATAGTATTTGGGATACTAATGCTCTGCTTAGGATTTGTATTTTATACTGAAAACATAAAAAAAGGCTTCTGGAAAACATTTT
>JAHDGB010000113.1 GCA_020627885.1 Flavobacteriaceae bacterium
TACTTTTTCCTGCCCAACCCCAATTTATATGGAAAAAATCACCTTGATCTGTAGTATCGTACCCATCTAAGGCAAATAAATGACCTGCACTGTTTGCAGTAGGGTCTTCTAGGTTATTACTTCTACCAGAATATAAAACTGGTCTTTTTTCATCAAGCTGATTTTTGATAACATTACTCCATTCTTGATCAGAATAATTGTATCTGTAAACCATTCTTGCGCCATTATTGTACTTAAAATTGTTTTTTAACGCCGCTAAAGCATTTCTTGTATAAGCACCAGACCCTCCGTTTTCAGATGTTCCGTAGTTCATTTTAACTGCTACACCTGTATGATATGAAAGTTTTGCATTTTCATCGTCAGCAGTTGTTTTTGACATGTTATCCCAATCATAGTGTTGGTTTTCAAAATTAACACTAAGTGTTCCATACTTCCTGTGGTTATATGTCATTTCACCTTTTCCTGTTGAAGGGAATTCCCAATATCTCATAACTTGAGACATCGCAGTAGCTACACACCCAACTATAGCTTGACCATCTGCATCACTAGGACAAAATTTTTCAAAGCCTCTAGATTGTGTGTACAAAATATCATCCATAAATGGAGCAACAACTTTTGCTCTAAGCTGATTTTGAGATTTTGATTTCAGCAATTTATTCCACCCAGAATTAGTAGATTTTCTTTTACTTGTTTTTTGAGCTACTGCGCTTTCATAAACAAACGACTTGTAGGCATTAAGTAAATTATTTGTTGTTGAGTTTTCTGTTCTAGTATCAAAAGAAGCGGTTTCTGAATAGGCTAAAATGGGTTTAGTAGAATCATCTGCAGAGACAATTACAAACCCTCCATTTTTAAAATTCATGATGTAATAAACAACACGTTCATTATGATAAACTTCGTCTATAGAAGTTATTTTTTTTTGATTTGATTTAAAGCCATTTTGTGACTTACTATTCATCCAATTATTGGCAGCGACAATTGCTGTTTTCTCATTAATAGGGTCCGCAAAAATTCCTTTGAAACAAAGGAGTAAAATCATAGTTAGTAAAGTAGTTTTTTTAATCATAGATATTGTTTTTTAAGTTTAAAAACTTGAAATTAATCTATAGAAATACAACGAGCAATAAAAACATAACTGAAATTTATCGTTCGATAACTTTTGGCTATTGTTTAATAAAAAAGTGACTTTTAATCTCTTATTTTTTTGAAGTATTTATTTATAATTATTCATTTTTTGCAACTAAAATTTAGCAAAAACAATTATTACTATAAATAGTTTCATTAAAAGGATAAATCTACTTTTTGCCCTAATATTAAAAGGCTAGTAATTCTATAAAGTGCGAAAAATCTGACGAATTAATTATAAAAATCTTTTTAAAGAGTAAATAAATTCTATGATAACGCAGCTTAATTTAATAACGAAGCAATAGTGAAAAATAAACAAATTATTGGGCTCATTATATGACGTTGCATTGATTTATTTTTCTACAGGTTCTTTTAAGATCTTTTTGTTTCTTTATACAATAGAAATACAACCAATGCAACACAAATCGAAACTGCCAAATACAGGGACAAACATATTTACTATTATGAGTGGCTTGGCAAATGCTAATAATGCTATAAATTTATCGCAAGGCTTTCCAAATTTTAAGAGCGATGAAGCCCTAATTAATTTGGTAAGCAAGGCTATGAAGTCTGAGTATAACCAATATGCACCAATGGCTGGGAGTATAGAACTTAGAGAGGCCATTGCTAAAAAATTTGACTTACTTTATAGTAGCACCTATAATCCAGAAACAGAAATTACAATTACTGCGGGCGCTACGCAGGCTATTTATACTATTATTTCGGCTTTTATAAGGGCAGATGATGAGGTTATTATTTTTAAACCAGCTTACGATTGTTATGAGCCTGCGATTACTATTAATGGCGGAAAAACCATTTCTGTACAATTAGAAGCACCTAACTATATAGTAAATTGGGCTACTGTAAAACAAAAAATAAGTACTAAAACAAAACTAATTATAGTTAACACACCGCATAACCCTAGCGGAACAGTATTAAGCCAAAAGGACATGCTTGCTTTGCAAGAATTAACCAGAAATACTAATATTATTGTTTTAAGCGATGAGGTGTACGAGCATATTATATTCGATAATGAAAAGCACCAAAGTGCTTGCCTGTTTCCAGATTTAAAAAGCAGAAGTTTTATAACTGCTTCTTTTGGTAAAACGTTTCATAATACCGGTTGGAAGGTGGGCTATTGTTGTGCACCAAAAGCACTTATGGATGAGTTTAAGAAAGTGCATCAATTTAATGTATTTTGTGTAAATCATCCCATGCAAAAGGGATTAGCCGATTACTTAAAAACGCCCAGTCATTATTTAGAATTATCGCAATTTTATCAAGAAAAACGCGATATTTTTTTAGGGCTTATTAAAGATTCTAAATTTAAGTGGCTACCTTCAAAAGGAACCTATTTTCAGGTCTTAGAGTATTCAGAAATAACAAACGAGTACGATGTTAATTTTGCCAAGCGATTAACAGTAAAAAATAAATTAGCAGCCATACCGCTTTCTGTTTTTAATGATAATGCATTAGATAATAAAGTACTGCGGTTATGTTTTGCAAAAACTGAAGAAACATTAAAAAAAGCGGCCGAAATCCTAAATAGGATTTAATTAACATAATACATAAATTTGTTGTTAACTATTTAAACCCATACTATGAAAATCAAAAACTATTTAAGCACACTATTATTAGCATTTATAACAAGCATAAGCTTTAGTCAGGAGGTAAGTTATAATAACCAAATGTACACCGTTAAAGGAGAAAGCATTTTTAAAGAAGGACAAGATGTTACAACTAATTTAACAACTGAAGAAAAAGAAAGTATCAATAAAGAACTAGTAATACTTTTAAAAGAAGAAACTAGGGCTTTAGAAGAAAAGAAACAAGAAAAAGCAGAGCAAAAGAAACGGAAAAAGGCAGAAAAGGAAATTAAAGAAGTAAAGAAAGCAAAACAAAAAATTGAAAAGCAAAAACAGCGTGAAGAAAAAGCCTTAAAGAAAATAGAAAGTTTAAATGCTGCTTTAGACAAGGTTTCTAAACAAATAGAAAAGGCAACTAATAAATACAATAAGCTTAAAGCAAAAGGCGATTTATCGCCAAACGATGAAACAAAATGGCTAAGCAAAATAGAAAAGTTAAAAGCTAAAAAAACAAAGATAACAGCCAAGCGAGATAAAATGAAATAGTATGCAAAAAGCCATGGAAGTCGCAATTATTCAATCTAATTTGGTGTGGGAAAACCCCGTTCAGAATAGAATAAATTTTAGTAAAAAAATAGAACGTATTACTAAACCAGTGGATCTTATTGTGCTTCCCGAAATGTTCACCTCTGGGTTTACAATGAATCCTGTAGCAGTAGCAGAAACAATGCAAGGAGATACTGTGCGATGGATGCAGAGTATTGCAGAGCTAAAGCAATGTGCTATTATGGGGAGTGTGGTTATAAAAGAGGAGGGAAGTTATGTAAATAGGCTTCTTTTTGTTGAGCCATCTATGACTATTTCTATTTACGATAAAAAGCACACTTTTACATTAGCAGGAGAGCATAACGTATATAAATCGGGTAATAATAGGCTTATTGTAAATTATAGAGGATGGAGAATTATGCCATTAGTTTGTTATGATTTGCGTTTTCCAGTTTGGGCCAGAAATGTAAATGACTACGACCTTTTAATATATGTTGCTAATTGGCCAAAGCCTAGAATTAATGCATGGGATGTTTTATTAAAAGCACGAGCTATTGAAAACATGAGTTATTGTATTGGTGTAAATAGAGTAGGGATAGATGCTGAAAATTATGAATACCCAGGCCACTCTGCAGTTTATGATGTATTAGGAAATAGAATTTCAAATACAGAAGCTAATGAAGAACATATAGAAATAGTTTCTTTATCTAAAAACCATATTGAGAAGTATAGAGATAAACTAAAATTTTTAAGCGATAGGGATTTGTTTAGTTTAAAGTAAAAGGAGTTATTTCGTCCCACCCCGCTCTAATTTCTATAAGAGAATTCGAATAGCTTACACGTTCAGGTTGGCGTCGTTTTAAAAAACTACCCGGATCATAAACACCATTTTTATTACTATCGTAAATAACTCGTAAGTTATATTTACTAGGTTTTAGGTTAAAAAAGTCTATAGGGGTATTTTTTTCTGTTGAATAATACTCGCTAACAACTACACCTTTATCGTCAGTAAGCTGTACTATAACAGGGTAAATGGCATTTTTTAATTCGACTCTAAGGTTGCCATAGCTACTTTGTCTGTTTGTACGAATATTATAGTATAGGGTGTCTTTGTTTTTATGATCAAAAAAATCTGTTAGCGCTTCAGGAAGTAATTTAATCTTATACCGATTGTCTTCTGTTTTTTTAAACTTTAAATTATAGCTATTTGCAAGTGTATCGTAAGTGGAGGTATATTCAATATTAAGAGAATCTTTGTCTGTAATCGTGATTTTGCGATTATTAAATTTTTTAAAAGGAATATTTGCCTTTATTTTAAAATCTTGTTCATATGCAATTATAGATTTAGGATCAGTACTTATCACTAAGGTGTCTTTTTTATTATTTTTTATTCTTACAGAAAAAGTATCTATTGTTTTTTTATTAGACACTTTAAATAGTAACGAGTCAACTTCTAGTTTTGGGCTATAAAAATAGTTTAAAGAATCTCCTTTGGGGTCTTTCATTATTCTATATTTATAGTTGTTAGGCACTTCAGAGATTATATCTATTGCTGTTTTTTTATAGTTTCCAGAAAAGCCAAATGCAATTTTTTCTCCAGCTACTAATTGGGGTTTGCTAGCTTTATAATTTATGTTTTCAGAAAAAAGGGAGAGGTTGTAATTTTTTGTTGTAGGAACTTCAATAATATCTTTGTAAAACCCTATTTTATCGGATTTTTGTTGAAATTGATTGTCTTTGTTTTCGTCTTTAAGTGCTAATAATACATATTTTCCTGCCTTAACATTATCGATAGAAAAATTTGTTGTGCTATCTAAAGTATTGGTGATATACTTTGGGTTTTCTTTATAGACTAGCGAATCGTTATACTTGTCGTTGGCTTCATATAACATTACAGATACAAAGGGGTCTACCTCAGTAGCAAGAGCGTCTTTTATTGTCCCTTTTACATTAAGGGAGTCTATATAATTACCAGTTGAAAATACATATTTGTAATAACTAAAAGGATTTTCTTCATTATTATCTACAATACTATTGCCAAAATTAAAGGTATATGTAGTATTGGGTTGTAATGTATCGTAAATCTTAATTTTAATGTATTTACTTGCGCTTCCTAATGGTGTAATGTTAGGGGCGGTGTTCATTGGAGGAGAAATAATAAGCTGTTTCCCAATATCTTTAATTTTTATATACTCATCAAAATACACTCGTATTTCATTTGTGTTAAAGTTTGTTGAATAATTCTCCGGTAAAGATTTAACTATTTTTGGAGGGGTAATATCTTTTTCTCCGCCTTGAGGGTTACCTCTGTTTGCACAGTTTACCATAATAAGTGTTAGGCTAAGCAGTGAGAGTAAAGTTAAAAGTTGTTTTTGCATAAAAAAATAAAGTGTAAGCAAATTAACAACATATTTGTTTAGGAATGAAAAACTATTACCAAATCAACAGTTGCTTTATAAAGAATTTAACAAATAATAGATATTAAGGCGCTCGATTAAGCTATAGCCATTGTAGCAATACTAAATGTAACATTGTTTACGGTATTTAATTCTTTAATACAAGCTTCTAGTGTAGCGCCAGTAGTAATAATATCGTCTACAATAAGAATGTGTTTACCTTCAATTTTTTCTTTATTATTTAGTTTAAAAACTTCATCCGTATTCCAACGTGCTAATCGTTTTTTGAAAACTTGAGATGTGGTATTGGTTTCTTTTAGTAAAACAGAGTTAGTATATTCTATATTTAATGCTTTTGCAATTTCTTGACCAAATTTATCGACTTGATTATACCCCCGTTGCTTTAATTTTTTTTTATGAAGCGGAACAGGAATTACGAGGTCTATATTTTTATAATGAGGATTAGAGGTTAGTTCTTGGCCTAACCATTTTCCAAGAAATATTCCGACTTGCTCTTGGCCTTTGTATTTTAATTGATGTAATAATTTTTGAGTGATGCCTCTTTTTTCAAATCGAAGTAATGCTGTAGCATTTTCAATTTTGCACCTTCCATAAAAAACAGAAACTACAGTGTTGTCATCGTTATTATGAAATTCTGTAACGGGTAATTTATGTCTGCATAGTGTGCAGACGTAGCATTCATTGTCTTTAAGGTTATTTGTACAACAGAAGCATGTTTTTGGAAAAAACAAATTTATAAGAGAAGCAATCATTTTTTATTAGGTTAATTAATAGCCTTTCAAACTTACGAAAATGTATTTTACTTTTTTAGTAACGCGTTGTAAAACAACTATTCTTATTATATTAAAGGAAAGGCTACTTAATAGTATTCGGTTTAAAAATAAATCAGAGTAACGCTATTGAGGCTTATGAGTTTTAACAAATATTTTATTGCGTTCATCGAATTTAGTTACCAATACAATTTTTAATTTCTAACTTAGGGAGAACACATATTAATATATTAAGATGATAGTTAACCCTCAATTATTTAACTACAGATTAATTATTGGTTCATTGGTAATCGTTATTATAGTTTTAAGCACATATAGTTATAACAACTATGTTACTTTAAAAAGTAAAGAGGCTTTTGTTAAGAAAGAAAAACAACTTGTACAAAACGAATTGTCTAAAATGATTAATAATTACAAAACTATAAATGTAAAAAACAATATAGTTAGTAATAAACTAGAAGGAACGAAAAATAAGCTCAATAGGATTATAGATTCTATTGAGATTTTACCAAAAAATGCATCTTTAATTACTCATTACGAAGCTAAAATTAAAGCCATGAATAAAGATAATATGGTAAATTTAGCAACTTTGAATACATTTAAAGACGAAATAACTGCACTTAATTTTTTATTAGAAAATAGTACAAATACAAAAGAAAATAAGACGGTTCAGCATACCAATGAGGTTATTATAGAAAATCCAATCGAAAAACTAAATAGTAGTAATCGTATAGGTGAAAAAAGCATCCCAATTAAGGGTGTCGAAAAAACAGAAAGCCCGGTTAATATTAAAAACATAAAGGTGCAAGGTGTAAAAAGAATTACTGCAAAAAACCGTGTAATAAGTACACGAATAGCATCAAAAGCAAAGCAATTACAAGTTGGTTTTACAATAGCTGAAAATGAAATATTTGAAGAAGAAACTCACCATAAAAATATATACATACAAGTGGTAGATCCTAATAATAATATTGTTGGAGACAAAGGGTCTGTAAATTTTGGTGAAAGCGATTTAATTTATAGCAAAAAAATGCTTATTCATCAAACTAACGGTAATATCAAAATTTCTACACAAATAAAAACGAATAAGAATGAGCCTTTAATAGTAGGCTCTTATTTAGTTAATGTTTTTCATAATTCAAACCGAATAGCAAATACAACTGTTAGTTTAAAATAAGTGAATAGAAAATATATTTTTAAAACCGTTCTATTAGTTTGGAACGGTTTTTTATTTTTGCAGCATGGCAAATCAAGACGATAAATTTAAAAAGGTA
>JAHDGB010000114.1 GCA_020627885.1 Flavobacteriaceae bacterium
CCCTCCTTTTTTATTGCTAAAATGAAAGATTATTCCTTCTCATTTTAAAAATTATTGAATCAATTTAAAAAAATCATCTTCAGAAAGTAGTGATACCTTCAATTTTTCGGCCTTTTCTTTTTTACTGGGTCCCATTTTATCTCCTGCTAAAACATAACTTGTTTTAGATGAAATAGATGAAGACACTTTACCTCCATTATCTTCAATCAGTTTTTTTAATTCGGTTCTAGAAGCTTTTTCAAACACTCCTGAAACCACAAAAGCCAAACCTTGGAGCTTGTCTGATCGGCTTGCGAGCATCTCTGTCGAAATTTCTAATTGAATATCATAGCCCCTCAAGCGTTCTATCGTTTCTATATTATCTTGAGAAGAAAAGAAATCGACAACGCTTTCAGCTATTTTTACCCCAATTTCATCAACCTGCTCTAAATCGTCTTTAGTGGCATTGATAAGAGCTTGAATATTTTTATAATGATAGGCTAGTTTTTTGGCTACAGTTTCCCCTACAAAACGTATTCCAATAGCAAATAAAACTCGTTCAAAAGGAATTTGTTTAGAAGCTTTAACTCCTATAATTAAATTTTCAGCACTTTTTTCAGCCATACGTTCTAATGGTAGAATTTGATCTTTTGTTAGTGCATATAAATCGGCATAATTAGTTACTAATCCTGCATTAACAAGAAGGGCAACTGTTTCTCCTCCTAATCCTTCAATATCCATAGCTTTTCTAGAAATATAGTGCTGAATACGACCAATTATTTGGGGACTGCAACCATTATAGTTAGGGCAATAATGTTTAGCTTCTCCTTCAATACGAACCAAAACAGTATCGCACTCCGGGCAATTAGCAATATATTTAGTTTTAATAGCGTTTAAAGGTCGTTCAGATAAATTAACGGCTATAATTTTTGGTATAATTTCTCCTCCTTTTTCTACAAAAACAAAATCATTAACTCTTATGTCTAATTTTTCAATTTGATCAGCATTGTGTAACGAAGCTCTTTTAACTGTTGTTCCTGCTAATTCTACAGGTTCTAAATTAGCTACTGGTGTAATTGCACCAGTTCGTCCTACTTGATAAGATATAGTATTTAACTTAGTTGAGACTTGCTCTGCTTTAAATTTATAAGCCATAGCCCAACGTGGAGCCTTAGAGGTATATCCTAATTCTTCTTGTTGAAATAAATTATTAACTTTTATTACAACTCCGTCTGTTTCATATGGCAAGTTATGCCTTGCTTTATCCCAATAATTTACAAATTCAAAAACAGCATCTATAGAGGTTGCTAATTTTGCTGCTTGCGGAACTTTAAATCCCATTTCTCTTGCCAATTCTAAACCTTCAAACTGAGTTTCTACTCCTAAAGCGCTACCCTTTAAATTATACAATAAACATTCTAAAGGTCGTTTTGCAACCTCGGAGCTATCTTGTAACTTTAAGCTTCCAGACGCAGTGTTTCGGGGATTACGATATGCTTCTTCTCCATTTGTTATGCGCTCTTCATTCATTTTTTTAAATCCTTCTATAGGTAAAATAATCTCTCCCCTTATGTCAAATTTTAAAGGATAATTTCCTTTTAGCTCTAATGGCACAGACTTTATGGTTTTAATATTTGCTGTTACTTGATCTCCCTGAACTCCATCACCACGAGTAACGGCTCTTATTAACCTTCCGTTTTCATAACTTAAACTAATTGATGCGCCATCATATTTAAGCTCACATACATATTCTATCTCTCCTTCAATTATTTTTCTTATTCTCTTTTCCCAATCTCTCAAATCTTCTAATGAATACGAATTATCTAAAGAATACATTCTGTGTTCATGAGCAATCGTCTCAAAGTTTTTTGTTACTTCCCCCCCAACTCTTAACGTTGGCGAATTTTCATCATAATATTCAGGATATTTTTGTTCTAACTCTTGAAGTTTTTTTAATTTAACATCAAACTCATAATCACTTATATTTGAATGATCTAAAACATAATAATTATAATTATGAGTCCTTAACTCTTCTCGTAAATCTTGTATTTCCTGCTTTATATTCATTAATTACAAATTGTGATTACTACTCATCAAAAAACAACCTAATTAGCAAAAGTAATTTCACTTTTACTTCCTTTAAGCATTCGGTTTTTACCAAAAAGATCATTCTTTAATTCAATATTTATAAAATTATATTCTTTTAATAATTCTACGGTTTCATTTCCCAAATATTCATTTATTTCAAAAAACAGCTCGCCATTATTGCATAATTTTTGTGCAGCAAACTCTGTTATTTTTTTATAAAAAAGTAACGGATTGTCATCGTCTACAAACAAAGCTAAATGTGGTTCATTATCTAAAACATTTGCTGTCATTTTCTTTTTCTCCATGTTTCTAACATAAGGTGGATTCGAAACTATAATATCAAAATCTAACTCACTATTCCATCTATCTATAGTTACTTTTAAAATGTCTTCTTTTATAAAAGTGATATCTACATTATTTAACTTAGCATTTAATTGTGCAATTTTTAATGCTTCTACAGAAATATCTATTGCATAAACCTTTGCCCCTGGTATATTCTTAGCCAATGAAATAGCGATACAGCCACTTCCTGTTCCTACATCTAAGATATTTAAGTGTCTTTTTTTTTCTTTGTCTATCAGAAATCTTTGATGTTTCCATTCTGAATATTGAACAATCCAACGCACTAATTCTTCAGTTTCCGGCCTAGGTATAAGTGTGTTTTTATTTACCTTAAAGGGTAAACCCAAAAATTCGGTTTCTCCTAATAGGTATTGAATCGGTTTTTCTTCTTTTAAATGTTTTAAAGCTTTAAAAAAAGGGGCTTGCTCTTCCTTATTAATTGAAATTTCGGGATTTAGCGCTAATTGTAAACGGGAAATATTATAATAGAAGTTTATTATTAATACAAAAAAACTGCTAACTTCCTGTTTTCCATATAAAGCATCAAGATCATCATGAAATATTTTTTCTAAATCTTTAAGTATCATACTTTATATATATGATTTTATTGTTAGTTTGTTAAATTACAACTCTTTAATCATCCATATACCACATGAATAATGCCCTGTATTTCCCCATGGTTTTTCCAAATGTTTAAAACCAAAAGATTCATACATGCTAATTGCTTCCTTTAGTTGAGAAGCACTTTCTAAGTAACATTTTTCATACCCTAAACCTTTAGCCGTTTCTAAACATTTTAAAAACATTTTTTTTCCATACCCTTTTCCTCTAACATCTGAAGAAAAATACATTTTTTGTAATTCACATATATTGCCGTGATCAAAATCATTTAACGGCTTTATACCTGCCCCCCCTTTTACAATATTATCTTTAAGTATTACAAAGTAAATTTCATTATCACCTTGATATGATTCATACATTTTCGGAGTTTCATTATCTTCATAAGCTGTCCCAACTAAGGGCAAACGATATTCTATAAACACTTCTCTAATTACCTTCTCTAATTGTACATTATCTTGAGGCTCAATTTCTCTAATATTTATAGTACTTTTACTCACTTTATTATCTTATTTTTATGACCTCACTATGTAGATATTGATAATATAAAAAACATAGCAAATCTAACTAAAAATTTATGCATAAATTAATAATCTTATTAACACTAACATTTAGTTTTTTTAGCTGCTCTGTTAAAGAAAAACCAGAATTTTTAAAAGTAGAAAACATTAGCATTTTAGAGTCCAATAATAAATTTATCACTTTAGCTGCTACTGCCTATTTTAAAAACCCAAATATTGTTGGAGGAAAATTGGCCACGGATGGTATATCTATTTTTGTAAATAATTTACTAATGGCTCAAGTTGCCTCTAAAGAATTTAAAGTTCCTGCAAAGAAAAAATTTAGTATTCCTCTTGAAGCTCAAATACCAACTCAACAAATTTTAGACAAAAAAAACATTGGCGGTTTATTAAACAGTTTACTCAATCGCAAGATAAAAGTACAATATAAGGGCGTTATTAAATATAAGGTTTTAGGGTTTTCAGATACTTATAATATTGACAAAACAGAGGAAGTAAAACTAAAACTCTAATTATTTTGAATAATCATAAACTCTATTTAAAACGTTGCCTTGAGATAGCAAAAAATGGATTAGGAACATCTAGACCCAACCCAATGGTTGGCTGTGTTATTGTATACAATAATGTAATTATTGGAGAAGGTTTCACAAGTCCTTATGGCGGCAATCATGCTGAAGTAAATGCCATAAAATCTGTTAAAAATAACACCTTATTAAAAAAAGCAACTTTATACGTAACCCTTGAACCATGCTCTCATTATGGAAAAACACCTCCTTGCTCTCATCTAATCATTGATAACGGTATTCCAAATGTAGTAATTGGAACTATTGACACCCATAGCAAAGTAGCAGGAAAAGGCATAGAAAAATTAAAAGAAGCAGGCATTAATGTAACCGTTGGTGCTTTAGAAAAAGAATGTAAACAACATCATAAACGTTTTTTTACATTTCATAATAAAAAAAGGCCATATATTATACTAAAATGGGCTGAAACCCCTAATGGTTTCATAGCCCCAGAAACAAAAAAAGAGACTAAACCTGTATGGATAACTAATAAAATATCTAGGCAGTTAGTACATAAATGGAGAGCAGAAGAACAAGCCATTTTAATTGGAACCAATACCGCTTTCCATGATAACCCAAGCTTAACTGTAAGACACTGGACTGGCAACAACCCTATTAGAGTAATAATCGATAAAGAGAATAAGTTACCAAAATTACTTTCAGTTTTTGACTCTGAAGCCGAATCTATTTTTATAAATAATACACTTGAAAATAACTTAAAAGTAGATTTTTCATTAACAGACAAAATAGCCCAACAAATATGCAATGCCCTTTATAAAAAAAACATTAATTCAATTATTGTAGAAGGAGGTGCCAAAACACTACAAACGTTTATTAATGAAGGATTATGGGACGAAGCACGTGTTTTTAAAGGTATTGTAAGCTTCTACAAAGGAATAAAAGCTCCAAAGTTAGTGGGAGAATTGGTACATGAAGAAAAAATCATGAATAATACATTACAAGTTTTTGAAAATTCAAAAAAAATATAATTACAACAAATAATGACACATTTTATGATTTATGAATTAAGTAAAAAACATTATGATTAAAACATTAATATTCGATTTTGGTGATGTTTTTATCAATTTAGATAAAGAAGGCGCAATGAAAAATGCTCTCAATTTGTTTAAAATTGAAATGCTTTCTGAAGAAGCCACTACTATAAATAATACTTATGAACAAGGACTAATATCTACCGAAGAATTTATTACATATTACCTTAAAAGCTTCCCAAAACTTTCAAGAAAAGAAATTATCGATTCCTGGAATTATATTTTACTAGATTTCCCAGAAGAAAGACTTCGTTTTATTAAAAACTTGGCTCAAGAAAAAAAATATGGCTTACTTTTATTAAGCAATACCAACGAGTTGCATATTAATTGGATTAAAAATAATTTTACATTTTACAATCAATTTAAAAATTGTTTTGATGCTTTTTATCTTTCTCATGAAATACAACTTAGAAAACCAAATACTACTATCTTTGAATATATAATAAAAATGAATAATTTAATCCCTAAAGAGTGTTTATTCATTGATGACACCAAAGAAAATACAGACAGCGCAAATAAGCTAGGCTTTCATGTATGGAATAACAATCCTAAAGATGAAGATGTTATAGATTTATTCACTATAAAAAAAGACTTGTTTTGACAAATTTAATATTAAGTATCTTTTTTTCAAGTTCATTATATGTCATTTTTAAATTTTTTGAAAAATACAATATTAACATACTACAAGCTATAGTATCAAATTACATTGTAGCTTGTACCTGCGGTTTTATGTTTTATAATGAAAGCATAAATATTACCTCTATACCCAAACAACCATGGTTTATTGGAGCAATAGCATTAGGGTTTTTATTTATCTCTGTTTTTAATTTAATGGCATTAACATCACAAAAAAATGGACTTTCTGTTGCTTCAGTAGCTGGTAAAATGGCCGTAGTTATTCCCGTTATTTTTGCTATTATAGTATACAAAGAGCAGTTAACAATTTTAAGTGGACTAGGTATTTTAATTGCCTTATTTGCAGTATACTTTACATCTGTTAAAGAAAACGTATTGACTTTTGATAAAAAAACACTTATCTATCCTGCTTTGTTATTCTTCGGTTCTGGGATTATAGATACGACTATTAAATACATGCAAACCAATTATGTACCTAATAATGAAATCCCTATATTTTTATCTACCATTTTTGGTATTGCCGGTATAATAGGTTTTATCACATTATTATTAAAAAAAGAACAAAAAATTGAAATTAAAAACATTATAGGGGGTATAATTTTAGGAATCCCTAACTACTTCTCTATGGCATACTTAATTAAAGCATTACAAAATCAACATATAAATAGCTCAACAATATTTACTATAAATAATGTAGCGATAGTCGCCTTAACAACTATTTTTGCAATACTTTTTTTTAAAGAGAAACTAAGCAACAAAAATTGGATAGGTATCATTTTAGCAATAATTAGTATATTATTTGTAGCAAATGCCTAAATTATTGAATACGAAAGACACTTATAAAACTATTTTAAAAGCCACAGAGGAAACACTTTTTAAGGATAAAAACAGTAAGTTTTATGGTTATGCATTTCCCGTTTCTAATGAAGAAAGCGTAAAAAAAAGCATTGAAATTCTGAAAAAAAAGCACCACTCTGCCAGACATTGGTGTTACGCCTATAAAATTGGGACAGAAAACGTTAAATACAGAGCCAATGACGATGGTGAGCCTAACAATAGCGCAGGTATGCCAATATATGGACAAATACAATCTTACGAACTCACCAACGTTTTAATTGTAGTTGTGCGTTACTTTGGGGGAGTGAAATTGGGCGTTGGAGGCTTAATAAATGCATATAAAACAAGCGCACAACTCTCTTTAGAAGTCTCAAAAATTGTAGAACGCACAATAAATGTTGTGTATTTAATTACGTTTGATTACATAAACATGAACAAAGTTATGCGTCTAATTAAAGAACATCAATTAAAAATCATTGATCAAAAATTAGAGTTAAATTGTCAAATCACAATTTCTGTTAGAAAAGGAGACTGCAAAAAAATAAAACAACTTTTTGAATCGATTTATGGTATTTTAATAAAAATAGTTTAAAAATTTAGTTTATCGAGAAAATATTTTGGAGGTCTAGTAGGTCTATTCTTACTTGCATCAAAAAAAGCTAAAACTGTATTTGCCGTTGATAGAATTTCTCCTAAATCATTCGAAATTTCATAATCAAATTCTATCGTTGCAGTAGGCCTTTTATTTAGTTTAGTTTTTACTTTAATAAGATCATCATAATAGGCTGATTTTTTGAAATCTATAGACATCGAAACTACAGGAAGTGCAATCCCTTCTTTTTCCATCTCTTTATACGATATTCCTAATTTTCTTAACCACTCAATTCGTGCCATTTCTAAATATAACGCGTAATTCCCGTGATGTACGACTCCCATTTGGTCTGTTTCACCATACCTCACTCTTATTTGTATTTCGTCGAATTTCATACTCGATATTT
>JAHDGB010000115.1 GCA_020627885.1 Flavobacteriaceae bacterium
CTTTTTGCTTATTTAAAACTGGAGCAATAGATCTTTTGTCTTTAGCCTCTTTTACTGAATTATCCGACGGCACCAAATCGTTAATTCTAGATGCTAACGATGGTACATATTCCATGTAAGAAATTTTACCATGATAAACTGCTTTAGTAGGAACGTTTTTCTGTGCGAAAGAAAAGCACCCACATAAAATAAAAATAATTAATACATTTTTTTTCATTTTGATTGTTATTTTGTTAATGTATTACTAAATGTAGTATTTTTTTAACACAAATATTAACAAACACTATTGAGAAAACACTTACAAAAAAATATTTTTTAACATTTTTATAAATTAAAACCACGTATTTATTCTAAGGCAATTAGATTGTTCACTAATACATACATCTTTAAAAAAACAAACAGTAATTTTTCATGAAAGCACCTACTTACTTTTTAAAGATTACATAAAAAAAACATAAGTTATTAATATTAAGACACATATCTCAACACCAAACAAGTCTTTTTATAGTCAAAAAAAATAAAAAATAAAAAAAAACACAGATTAAGTGAATATTTTTAACGACAAAGTGCATATGATTAAAAAAAATACCTATATTTAGACCATGATAAACTAATATTTAACATTAACACAAATTATACTAGCAAACAAAATAATATTATGCTAGTTAAAATAAAATGTGTTCCTATTCTAATCCCCAAAAAGTCACTTTTACATTCTGTAAAAGTGGCTTTTAACTCCCATTTTAGCAAATCAAATATTTCATTATTAATTGTATTAAATTTAAATATCATAGTCTGGTAAGATATTATTACATTTTTTATGTAGAAATAATTACTTTTAAACTTTAATATACTATTGTAGTTTAAAAAATGAAAAAGCTTATTGGTTACTTAGAAGTACTTAATGAGAATATAGGGAAATATGTAAGTTGGGCAACTGTATTACTTGTGGCTGTAATAAGCATAGACGTTATTTTACGATATTTATTTCAGTTTACTTACATCTGGATTACCGAAGTAGAAACTTACCTTTTCGGACTTATTATTTTATTAACCTCTGGTTATACTTTTAAACATAATAAACATGTAAGAGTAGATGTATTTTATAATAAATTTACAAAAAAAGGAAAAGCTTTAATAAATCTTATAGGAGGTTTATTTTTCCTTTTACCTTGGTGCTATGTTGTAATTTTTTCATCTTGGAATTATGCCTATTCTTCTTTTATAATCAAAGAAGGTTCGGCTCAACCTGGTGGTTTACCCGCTCTCTACTTACTTAAATTTAGTATTGTTTTAGGTTTTCTTTTCCTATTAATTCAGACAATCGCAAGTATTTTAAAAGCTATTAACACTCTTTTAAACTCTAACTAATGGAAATACTAGCCATTATTTTATTTGTAATCATATTTATTTTAATATTAAAAGGGTATCCTGTAGCATTTACTTTAGGCGGCTTGTCTGTTCTTTTTGCTTTTGGAGTTTCTGTATTTGCACCAGATTATTTTTCTATGTCTATGTTTAACATACTGCCCTCTAGAATAATGGGAGTTGTTAATAATTATGTATTAATGGCTGTACCTTTATTTATATTTATGGGCATTATGTTAGAAAAATCTGGGTTAGCACAAGGTTTATTAGAAACTATGGCCATGCTATTTGGTTCACTTCGTGGAGGTTTAGCAATTTCAGTAATTATAGTAGGCGCCTTACTTGCTGCCTCTACTGGTATTGTTGGAGCAACAGTTGTTACTATGGGATTAATTAGTTTGCCTACAATGCTTAAACGAGGTTATAAACCCGAACTCGCTACTGGAGTTATTGCTTCTTCTGGCACATTAGGGCAAATTATTCCTCCATCAATTGTTTTGGTTTTACTTGCCGATACGATTAACAGCTCTTCGAGAGGTTCAGAATCTGTAGATGTTGGCACCTTATTTTCTGCTGCCATGCTTCCTGGTATACTATTAATAGCATGTTATATTATATATGTACTCGTTATTTCTTTTTTAAAAAAAGAGCATGCTCCTGCCATCTCTTCTGAAGAAATAAAAGCCTTTAGAGGTCATCACTTTTATGAAAAAATCATTAAAATACTATTATTACCTATTCTATTAATTGTTCTGGTTTTAGGCTCCATTTTTACTGGATTAGCTTCTCCTACTGAAGCCTCTGCAATAGGTGCATTTGGTGCCACCTTACTTACTATTATTCAAAAAAAATTTAGCCTTAAGATTTTAAATGAAGTTGCGCAAGAAACAGCCAAACTAACAGCGATGGTCTTTTTTATATTATTAGGAGCCACAACTTTTACATTAGTGTTTAGGACCTTAGGTGGAGATGATTATTTACAAGAACTCATAATAACATCGAACCTTTCTCCTTTGCTTTTTCTTTTATTAGTAATGCTCGTCATATTCATTGCTGGCTTCTTTATCGATTTTATTGAAATTATATTTATTATTGTCCCTATAGTTACCCCTATATTTAATGCTTTAGATATGAATATGCTATGGGTAGGCATCTTAATTGCTTTAAATTTGCAAACCTCCTTTTTAACTCCTCCATTCGGTTTTGCTTTATTTTATTTAAAAGGAGTTGCTCCTCCAGAAATAAAAACAAGCCAAATTTACAAAGGCATTATTCCTTTTATTATTATACAGCTCATTATTGTTGCTCTTGTAGTAATATTTCCTGGGATCATATTAAATTAAATCATTTATATAAACAAACAAAAGCTTAAACAGAATAAACACATAAACAACTCATGACATTCAACAAAATTATAATAATAACCCTATTAAGTAGCTTAAGCTTTTTATTTATTTCTTGTAAACAAGGAGAGAAAACTCAAAACAGAACAACAAATAAAACGAATACCCCAAACAAAGTATATCGTTGGAAAATGACAACAACTTGGCCTCCAAATTTCCCTATTTTAGGGGAAGCTGCTAATAAGTATGCAAAATGGGTTGAAGAGCTTTCTAATGGCCAAATTAAAATTAAAGTGTATGGTGGTGGAGAGCTTGTTCCTCCTTTAGAAGCTTTTGAAGCGGTTTCGAACGGCACTATCGAAATGGGATCTGGAGCTTCCTACTATTGGGCAGGAAAACTACCTGCAGCCCAACTGTTTTGTGCTATTCCTTTTGGCATGAATAGCCAACAACTAACCTCATGGGTAGAAACTGGTGGCGGATATGAACTATGGAAAAAAGCCTATGCAAAGTTTAATTTAGTGCCATATCTGGCTGGAAATACTGGAGTACAAATGGGAGGCTGGTTTAATAAAGAAATTAATAGTATTAATGATTTTAAAGGACTAAAAATGCGCTTACCTGGTATTGGAGGAAAAGTTATAGAAAAAGCAGGTGGTGCAGCTGTTTTAGTTGCTGGAAGCGAAATTTACACTAGCTTAGAACGCGGTGTAATTGATGCTACTGAATGGATTGGCCCTTATCATGATTATAAAATGGGGTTTCATAAAATCGCAAAGTACTATTATACGCCCGGATGGCATGAACCAGGAGCCCAACTGGAATTTTTTGTTAATAAACAAACTCACGATAAGCTTCCTCCTTATTTACAAAGTGTTCTTTTGGCAGCTTCTAAACGTGTACAGGTATGGGTACTTGCTGAGTCAGACAAGCAAAATGCTATTTTCTTAGACAAGCTAGTAAATGAAGAAGGTGTGCAAATAAAAGAATTTTCGACAGAAACTCTTAATGCTCTTAGAGGCTATACAAAAGAGGTTTTAAAAGAAATCATTAGTAATGACCCCTTATCTAAAGAGGTTTATGAAAGTTATTCTAATTTTCAAAACAAAATTTCTAAATGGTCTAGTATTACTGAAAAAACTTACTATAATAAAATACAGGAATAGTTTTTATTGTTTGTAACAATATCATGTTATGTTAGAGTAAATTTCAAGGAATGATAATGTAATTAAGTTTTATAATGAGAAAACCTCATTACATATTATACATTAATCTCCAAAACGATAATAGCCACATTTTAAATAAGCGCCTTCAGGAAAACTTATAGGATGATCTATATCATGTTGTGTTTTTAAAACAACTTTAAACATACGTTTTGAATCTAACAATGCTTTTGTATTAATATCGAAAAATGATTGAGCTAATACCCTAGATGAACAAGAAGCCAACACTAATAGTCCTTTTTTTGAAACTAATTTAGCACCGAGAACTGCTAATTGTGCATACTTTTTTTTGGCCAATTCTATTTCTGATTGCTGTTTAGCAAAACTTGGAGGGTCTATAACCACAACATCGTAAGTTATGTTATTTTTTATTAGGGCTTTTAAAGCCTTAAAGGCATCGTCTGCAATGGTTTTATGCACTCCTGAATAAGCATTTAACTTCCCGTTTTGTATTGCCATTTCAAGTGCCTGAGCACTAATATCCATACTCGTAACCGTAGTCGCATTATTTGCTAATGCATGAACCGAAAAACCACCAGCATAAGAAAACACATCTAAAACTGTTTTCCCTCCACTCCACTCTCCTACTTGTTTTCGATTAAATCGGTGATCTAAAAAATAGCCTGTTTTATGGCCTTTTATAACATTAGCCGAAAAATTCACCCCATGCTCTATAAACTCTACAACTTCGTCCTCTAAAATACCATAAATCACACTTCCATCCTTTAACTCATGAGCTTTAGATTGCTGTAATTTCCTACTCAATCTTAAGACTACTGTTTTACATTCAGAAATGATAATTAGTGCTTTTAAAATTGCCTCTAAATAAGGTAACCATATTTCAGAGTATAGCTTTACAACAAGCACTGAAGCATAAACATCGACAATTAAACCTGGAAAACCATCGTTTTCACCAAAAATAAGACGATAACTATTTGTCTGCGTTTTTAATAAGGGTTTTCGTTTAACATAAGCTTCTTCTATTCTTTTATTAAAAAAAACAGCATCAATAATGATTCTTTCTGAACTATTATAAAGCATTTTTATTGCTATTGGTGATTTTGGATCATATAAGCCTAAACCAATAACCCTATTTTTATTTTTTCCAAAAATTATTGCTAAATCTCCCGATTTGGGATTACTATTAACTTTAATAATATTATTTGAAAACACCCACGGGTGACCCTGAATAACACTTTTTTCCCCTTTAGCATTTAACTTTATAGCTAATCGCTTTGGAGTTTGCGATGAAAGTATAGATTTAGAAAAATTCAAAGAAAAATATTTTAAAGGGTTACTTCTTTAAATTTTATACCAAGTGTTGTTTCTAATTTCTGAATTTGGTTGAGCTCATTTGGCAATACTAAAGCTATAGAATTCCCTTTTCTACCTCCGCGAGCAGTTCTTCCACTACGATGTGTATAATATTCTACATGTTCTGGTAACTGATGGTGAATTATAAATGATAAATTATTAACATCAATACCTCTAGCTGAGACATCTGTAGAAATAAGAAACTGTAAGTTCGTTTTTTTAAAAGCACGCATCACCTTATCTCTCTCTCTTTGCTGCATATCACCTTCCAACGCATCAACAGAAAAACCTTCGTTTTGTAATTGTATTTTTAAAGCTTGGGTACCTGCTTTTGTTTTACAAAAAATAATACCTCTTTCCTCTCCTTTTTCTTCTAAAAGTTGGGTTAAAACATTTATTTTACTTTCAATACTTGTTTTAATAAAATAATGAGAGATGTTTTTATTTACAATATTATCTCTATTTACAGCTATTCTAGCGGCATCTGTCGTAATATAACGTTTAACAATATGCTTTAATTCTTCTGGCATGGTAGCAGAAAATAACCATGTATTACGTTTTCCTTCTGTTTTTTTTAAAATAGTAGTAAGGTCATTTTTAAACCCCATACTTAGCATCTCATCCCCTTCATCCAAAACCAATATTTTTACATTTGTAAGATCTATAACACTTTTTTCTATTAAATCTATTAACCGACCAGGTGTTGCTACTATAATATGTGTGGGACGCTGTAAGCGCTTAATCTGAATATCGATTTTTTCACCCCCATAAACCCCTTCTGCAAAAATCTTAGACTCACTATATTTAGTAAATTTAAAAATCTGTTTTTGTATTTGCTGCACCAACTCACGTGTTGGTGCTAAAATTAATGCTTGAGTTGTATTCGCTTTTGTATTTATTTTATGAAGTATAGGTAAAGCAAAAGCTGCTGTTTTACCTGTGCCTGTTTGGGCTAATCCAATAAAATCTGTTGATGCTGATAATAAAATAGGAATCGCTTGTTGTTGTATTTCTGTAGGCATGCTTATACCTAGTTCTTTTAGTGACTTTACATAACTATCGTGTATTCCTAAATCTTTAAATGTCATCTTTCTTATATGTTTATTCTAAGCTTTAAAACTTAAAATAGTCTGTGTTTATGCTTTCTTTTTTTACGATTACTCTTGAAAACACCTCAATAGCACTATAAAGAGACATTATGAGCGCCAAACAGCCTATTCTTCTGGTGGGTGTCCATGTATACTTTCATAAATAGCATCAAAATTACTTCGCAAATGAGCATTAAGCTTCTTTCGATAATCGTCTTTTAACCACTCTACAAAGTTAAAAGTGCTTTTACTTATGCATTTAGTATACCGTTGTATTCGATAATCTATATCGTCTCCTAATAACTTTGCAAGCGCCAAAGCATCCCATAAATCTTCACTATTTTCAGTACAGATAAGTGCATGATGTGCTATAGAACGTTCTAAAACGACTTTCGAAGACTCTCCAGCTCTTATAGAATCTATATATGTTTTTTTAATATCAAAATAAACGTGTTCAGATTTTGAAAACTGTTCTCGAAGCTCATCTGGCATTTCATACCTAAAATTGTTTTCAAGTTCCTCATCACTTAATATACCATCTAAGTAAAAATTAGGCGATCTAAATATTTTATGCCAATCTAAATCACTCCCCCAAGGCCCAAAACGATGTAAATTATTTCCTAAATCGATAACTGTAAATTTTGATTTATTTTTTAATATACGAGAGCCTCGACCAATCATTTGATAGTATAATGTTAAGGATTTGGTTGCCCTATTTAGTATAATACAATCTACTGTAGGTTCATCAAAACCAGTAGTTAATATACTTACTGAGGTTAAAATGGCATCTGGGGTTTCTTTAAACCATTTTAAAATCGCTATACGTTCTTTTTTACTATTATTATTATCTAAATGAGCTATAGGGTAACCAGCCCTTTTAAACGTATCATATACATGCAAGGAAGTATTAATACCATTATTAAATATTAATGTTTTTTTACCTTTACAGCGTTCTTCATAAGATTGGATAAGCTTGGTAAGCATATCAGTATTGGTGTATAAATCTTCTGAAGATTTCACTGTATAATCTCCATTAGCTCCAACAATTAAAGAGGTTAAACCTACATTGTAAGAATAAATTTCGGCACGTGCCAAAAACTCATTTTCAATTAATGATTGTATCGTTTCACCAACGATTAACTCGTCATAATTGTCTTTCATTGGTAAATTAATATTACTACTTAAAGGCGTAGCTGTAACTCCTAAAATGAAAGATTTCTCGAAAAACTTAAACAGTTTAGTAAATGAGTTAT
>JAHDGB010000116.1 GCA_020627885.1 Flavobacteriaceae bacterium
ATGATAACTAATGTTATATATTCCGATATTTTTACAAGAGTAAAATCTGCATCTATAGATAGTATTTTTATTATGCTTTTAATGGTGTTTTTCTCTAATATTTTTAATTCCTTACAAACCGAAAATGTAGTATACAAAATTATTGCTTTTGTTAGCGTATTTTTAATTTACGAGCCCTTATTTGTTGCATTATTTGGTGCTACATTAGGTCATATGTTTTTTGATTTGCGGGTAAAAAGGAATTCAAATATTAAAAAAAACATTACAATATTTAACGCTATACTACGATTTTTTTTAAAAGCTACTTTAGGTTGGGTTTCTCTTTTTTCTATTAGTTCAGATAAAAAGAAAAGAGCCATACACGATTTCGCAGCAAAATCTATTGTTATTAGTGTAAAGTAAATTTCTCCGCCGGGGCAAGCCTCGGGGTATTAAACCCTCCTAGAATAAATAATTTAAAAAAACCTGGTTGATAGAAATCAACCAGGGAAATAAATATTTTTTTACTATAATACTTTATTTTTTCAGAATTAACTTTTTGTAGACAACGCTACCGTCTTCTAAATTAACTTTAATATTGTAGACCCCAGCTTTATTGCCTGTTAAATTTACAGCTGTTTTATTGTTTTTAAAACCTGACTGTTTAACCTGCTTTCCAGATACTAAATTGTAAACTTCAATATTAGAAACTTTAACATTTTTATTTACTTCAATTGTAAAGGTACTTGATGTTGGGTTAGGAAAAACACGAATTCTATTTTCTTTTAAAGAAGCTTCTATATTTTTCTCTTTCAACTCTTTAGGGAATTCAAATTTCGTTATCACTTTTGTTTTAGTTGAAATTACCTCTGTTTGTGTATCATTATTACCGTTTGGTTTTCCTTTAGAATACCATTTCCCTATACATAAATCAAAACACTTTTTACATATTGTTCCATCTTTAAGTTTAACCGTCATACAAATGGTATAATTAGCAGGTGCTGCTAAATAACTAATCGGTAACCCTGTATATACCGTAGTACCATTCTTTATTATTTGCATTTGTATTGAAGAACCTGCAGGAACTCCAACAGGAATAGCCGTCATTGCTGTAGCTCCGGAGCTATGCTCGCTTAATTGTACATTAAAAGTGATTTTATCGCAAGGAGAAGGCTTTTCACATATTCTTAAATTTCGAAAACTAAACTCTACAACTGGCATAGTTGGAGAATGTGGATGAATCCATAAGTTATCAAAATTATCTGCCGCTGTAAAAGTATATGTATATGTAGTAGAACTAGGAGGCCCTGTAGCATTAAAGTTTTCGTTAGCAATGACTTGGCTTGGAGATGGCAATGGTAATACTGGTGTTCCCACAACATTTCCTTGAGTAGCAGTTACTCTGAAGAAAGCAGCAGAGTTTGCCACCCCCCCACCTCTAACAACCGTGTTCGCATCAAAAGAAACACAGTATTGACGGTCTTTAACAAAATTATAGCCACTATAATTAATCCCCTCAAAGCTTCCATTTGCTGACCATAGCCAAACGCTGTTAGAACTTACTGAAGGCGACCCATTAGAAGTTTGCCAATCTGGATGACTATTATTATAATATGGATTGGGAGTAAAATTCATATCGGCATCGATACAGTCTTTTCCTTCACATTGGGAATACCCTGATGCGGCTATTAGAAATAATAGGCTTAAAAATAATATTGATTTTTTCATTTTAATAAATTTTAGTGTCCTTACTCTTTTATAAATTAGGCTTTTCAGGTTTCTCCTATAGATCGATCTATAAAGAAGTAACCGTTTTTAAAATTTATTACCCAAAAAACTATACTTTTTTAGATTTTGTTGTTTTATAAATGAAGAATATAATGATTATAATAAGTAGTGTACTTGTTATTTTTACCCAAGGTATACCAGAACTAATTTTTAGAGCCTGAATATCTCCTGTAAGTATTATTGAAGACCAATAATATGGTGACAACTCACTATTTTGATGTGTCATTAAATAGTCTCGTTTAGCATTATTTAATGCTTTAGATTTTTTTTGTCCTTGATCTAAGTTTTTATAAAAAGAAACTAATATTTCATTATTAGATTGCTCATTAACATTCCAAAGCGAAGCGACAACACTTTTTGCTCCTCCATAAAAAAAACCTCTAGACAAGCTCATAACCCCTTCGCCTTTCTGCATATTACCATCAGCTGTTTTACAAGCGTCAAGAACAACTAAATCAGCTTGATTATTTAAGCCATATAATTCTTTAATTTCTAATTTTGAATCTGAAAAGGCTATCCATGGCTCTTTATTTTTATTCAATCCAGCATGTGTATTTAAGTGCATTATATTATAAGCATTTAGGTTTGAGATAAACGATTGTTTTGTCGCTTGTTTATTAAACAACAAAGTAGAAGGAAATAACGATGAAATTTGCTCCATATCCTTTTTACTTTTTCTTAACTTAGGTAATGAATCGTAATTAAAAGAAATTGGAGCTATTCCCATAAAGTTTTGTTTACTTTCTTTTTTACGTTTTTCAATTTGTTGAAATACAGTAGCAGATTGGCTATAAGAAATCTCTACATTATTTATTAAATAATCCATAGATAAATCTTTACTACCTGGCTTCATTATTAAAGCTTCAAATGGTAAATATTGTAATTTATAATCTGGAACTATAGTTAAACTTTTATTAGAAATAGATTGTAACGCATTTTCAAACGGAAATAATTTTTCAAAAACTGAAAAAGACGTTTCATTATAGCGTTTGTAATCTTCTTCATAAGCGAAAGGTTTCTTTAATTGCTCTCTGAGTAATTTTAATTGTTTAATTAATTTGGGGACTTCATTTATTTCAAAAACTATGGTTTCATTATAGCTACAAAAAACACCATAACCAGAAGTATCGTCTAATATATATTCAACAAAATTAGAGTCTTTAGTAACATGAAAATCTCTAGCCTTTTTAAGTGAAAGTATTTCTGGAATTTTTTTTATTTTAAAATAATCTGGATACACTTTCTTAATCGAATCAGAAAAATTAGCAAATAACTCTACCCTATTTAAATAATGCTTTCGAATCGTTTTATCGTTAGGGTTTAATCTATAAGCTTCAGTACTATTAATAACATCGTACCTTAAGTTATATGCCATCTTTAAAATAGATTTTGGAATACTTTTATTAAGTTTTTCTTCTTTACTACTTAAATTTTCAAGTAATAAAAGTGATTTATTTTTTTCCATAAAATAGAACATACGTGCCTTATCCTGTAATAAATAGCATACTTTGGCTGCTAACATATAGGAATTAACACCTTTGCTTATCCAAAATAATTTTGATTTTTCACTGGAGCTATCATAACGAATAAGAGAGACTACTTGATCTATTAATGATAAAGTGGTTTTCGCAGTTTCTAAATAATGTATTTTATTTTCTTCTTCATAAGCATTTACTAAACAATTAGCGATATCATTTAAATAAAACAAAACATCTAGCTTATCTTCTGAATTTTTAATTGTCTTTAGGTTTGGTAAATTATAAACTGTAGAAGAATCGTTTAATACTGTTTGTAATGCCTTTTCATAATAACTAAGCTTATCGATAGACTTAGAACTATTTAAATAAAACCCCAAATTATCATAAACATCGGCTATAACATTTTTATTGTTTGTTATTTTTAATGCATTATTATAATACATTTTTGCTTTTTCATGCTTTTTTAATTTTGAGTATAGCGCACCTATATTACTATTTACAATACCCATATTTATGGAGTCTGAATAATCTCTATAACCACTTAATGCCTTCTGATAGTTTTTTAATGCTTCTGAATAAAGCTTTATTTTTTCGTAAATAACTCCTAAATTATTATAAACAGCTAAATCATATAAATAAGGATATAATTGCAATAATAAATCGACCTCTTTTTTATGAAAATTAATTTGATTTACATTTTCAATATTCGCAGCCATTTCACTGTATATTGAAATGGCTGCTACATGAGCTTTAAATACTGTCTTAGTATCTCCATAAGTTTTAAATGAAACAATAACTTTATCTAGTAACTCTAATGCAGTAAAAAAATCACCATTATCTGAATATAAATACGCTAAAGAATTATGGGCTCTGTAATAAAATTTGTCATTAGATTTATTATCTAAAATTTTTTTTAAAATATCATACTGTTCTATTTTTTTATTTAGAGATTGGTAACAATTAGATATATTATATAAGGAATTATTTAATTTATAATAATTTATCGGTTCTATAGCCTTTCTTATTTCCGAAGCCTTGCTATACTTTTTAACAGCTAATTCATATAATCCGCTACGTTCATATAACAACCCCGTTCGATGATAAATGTGGGCAATGCTTTCGGAAACAATAAGGGTATCTTGCTTTTTTATAAAATTATTTAATTCTATTATACCAACTTTAGGATTCCCTTTATTATTATTATAAATTGAATCAGTTCGTTTTATTAAAGTCGTTTCATTTTGACTGTAAATTAAACAAGGAATAAAAGTAGAAAAGAATAAAACAAATTTATATTTATTCACTTTTTAGGGTTTTACCCCAAAGATAGAAAATGCAATCTATACCATGTTTTATTTAATTTATGATTTTAGAATATTTAGTTAATTTACTCACATCAAAAGAGGCTGGGGTATCTGTTCCTGATGTATTAAGTGAAAAAATCATCTCACTTGTCGATAAAGTGCCATTGTAATATATTTCTGCTGCTTTAGCTGCAACATATGGTGCAGCAAACGAAGTTCCTGAAACCAAGTGAGGATCAATAGCTCCAGACAAATCATCAAAAGGGACGTTTTCTCCAACAGCATAAAAATGAACTGTTTCTAATCCATAATTAGAAAAATACGAGATATTATTTTTTAATTGATTTGTAGATGCAATTGATAATACATTCTCTGTAAAAAGCGAATACCCTGAAGGAAAATGAAAACGTTCCGTATCTGTATCTAAACCATTATTTCCTGCCGAGTTAATAAACAATACCTTGTCTTCTTTTTCTTTTATTAAACTAGGAAGAATAGAACTGTAGGAAGTTGCTGAAGTGATTTCTTCATACCACCCTACACTCATTTGTAAAATTGTAGCTCTAGATAATGCATAATTATTACCACAAACCATACTAAAATACGAAGCTTTTCCTTCTTCATCACATATTTTTAGCGGTATTATTTGATGCGGAATATTTAAACTCTCTAGTGTTTTAGTAACAATAGATGTTACAATGGTACCATGTAAATTTGGGTTGTCGTCAAACGCATCTGCATCACTATTTACAAAATCCCATCCAGATTTTTCATTTTCAACAGCATCTAAATCTGCATTATATAAAAATGGGGTATCAAAAAAGTAAGGGTTAACTCCAGAATCTAATACAGCTATAGTAACTCCTGGGTTATCTGGCGTTACTCGCTTTGATAAATAATCTAAATGTGTATTCAGTCCTAATTTTTTATTTTCATCTTTTTCTATTATTACTGTAAACTCATAATCAACATCTTTAACTATTCCTTCAGAATCTCCTCCTCCAGACTGTATTGATCCAGATTTATGCTCAATATCTATATCGCCACCAGTAAACGTCCATAACTCTATTGAAGCATCAGGACATAAATCACAAACTTTATAAGTTCCTAAAATGTCATAATCTTCAAATTGCCTATTACTTATTTGATGGTAATTTCTAAATTTAACTTTAAGAGAATCGTGCACTCCATCTTTATATTGAATAATAAGTTTATTATTAGAATACTGTGGAGCATTCTTACTTTTTGGAATTCTTTTATTTCCATTTGAATTCCTTAATTGTTCATTATTTTTTTTTGTTTCTACCTCATTATTAGTAAGCTCGTCTTTACTGCAAGAAAAAACACCTCCTAATATAACTAGTAAAATAAATAGTTTTAAAGTTCTCATAACCAATAAATTTTAAATTAATAATAGCGAATACCAAAATTAATAGTAATCATTATAACACATAGTATAAAATACGAAAAAACATTACCCCATTATTTTGTTTTTTAATATTATTTTTGATGCAACGATAAGTTATGTCTGAAAACAACAATTACATAGAAGCTCTTACTAAAGGAGGTGAAAAGACATTGTTAGATATATACAATGCTTTTTACCCTAAAATAAAATCGGTTATAATTAACAAAATAAAACTCATACTTATTTCGGCTTCCTTTAATCTTTTATTAAAACATCAAAGGTTTTTTTTTTGGATCCGTTACTAAAATTATTTTATTGCTACTCCCTCTTTTATTTTTGCACACATTCTTAATAAAGAGTAATTGCATATATAATTCCTTAAATTCGAAAACCTATTTTTAAGCTTAAAAATTAAAGAATCCATACTGTCTAAACAACAAATTTAAGCCATAAATAATACCTTCTCTACAAATTCATCTTTAATTTCTTCATTTTCAAGTTAAAAAACAGAACGATCAAACATCTAAAAACAAGAACCTTATATTAATTTTAATCGTTAAAATCGCACTTTTCACAGATTCTTAATCACTTTCATCGTCAAATAGAGTTCTCTTATAGTTTTTTTTTTTTTGATCAAAAAACTCGATTTATATTTAAAAAGAATCCTCAAATCTAATGTGACTATGAAACAACTCTATTTTATTCTATTTTTTTGTTCATTCTCTATTGCTTTTTCACAAACTACTGTTTGTGAAGGCTCTCCTTGCACATCTAACGACTTTACTTTAAACAACTTTTTTTTAGGGGACGAATTTGGCAACCTGCTAACTAACGGGGCTTGTAATCCAGGCGACAACATTGAAGCACATTTATGGCTCGATTTTACAGCAAATGCAGCGGCATCAAGATATTCTCTTTATATACATTTTAATTTATTTTATGATGGTGTTTTTATAGAAACTATAGATAATTGTTATTATAATTTAATGTCAATTCCAATAGGTATTCCTTTAGATACGGGGGTTATTAATTGGACTTGCGGCTCAGAAATTTCTATTACAGATATATACATGTCTTGGCAAACTAATGATAGTAGTCCTTGCGATTGTTCTAGATCACACTGTATTTCTGAGCAAATTATTACTGTACAAACACCATTAATCGCAAGTTTTGAGTATGAAAACAGCTGTCAAACTGACTTTTTAGTGAACTTTACGTCAACGTCTTCTGGAGGTGTCGAGCCCTTTACCTATTTGTGGAATTTTGGAGATGGTACAACTTCTTCTGTACAAAATCCTGCACATGTTTTCCAAAATACCGGTCCTTTTTTAGTCACTCTAACTGTAACTGATGCTAATGGATCTGATTCTGTACAAACTGAAATTATTAGTTTTGATAGTGATGATATACCACTAATAATCACCCCTCCTTCTAATTTAAATTTTGAAGGTTGTGATACTTCTATACTTACTCCTTTTCTCTATAGTGAAAACTCTGTTTCTATTACTGAAGACGATTTTATTACAATGGGAGGCAGTATAGAACATTACACAGTTATAACGTCATTAAGTTATATAGATACTTCTACTGGTTCATGTCCTATAGAAATAACAAGAA
>JAHDGB010000117.1 GCA_020627885.1 Flavobacteriaceae bacterium
GCCAAGCTGGACGTTACCTTCCTGAATTTATGGCAATAAAAGAAAAATACGATTTCTTTACCCGTTGCCAAACTCCAGAATTAGCAAGTGAAATTACAGTACAACCCATTCGTCGTTATGGCATGGATGCCGCTATACTATTTTGTGATATTCTTGTTATTCCTCAAGCCATGAATATAGAGGTGCAAATGAAACCAAATTTCGGACCATATTTACCAAATCCCATTCGTTCTCAAAAAGATGTAGACACTGTAATCGTCCCCGATGTAAAAAAAGAGTTAAACTATGTTTACCAAGCGATAAAAGCTACAAAAGAAAAGTTAAATAATGAAATTCCTTTAATTGGTTTTGCGGGATCGCCATGGACAATTCTTTGTTACTGTGTACAAGGACAAGGCAGTAAAAATTTTGATAAAGCCAAAGAATTTTGTTTTATAAACCCTATTGCTGCTCATCAATTATTGCAAAAAATAACCGATACTACCATTGCCTATTTAAAAGAGAAAGTAAATGCTGGCGTAAATGCTGTGCAAGTTTTTGATTCTTGGGGTGGGATGTTATCTCCTGTAGATTATCAAGAATTTTCTTGGCAGTATATTCAACAAATTATTAATGCACTTAAGGAAGAAACACCGGTTATTGCGTTCGGAAAAGGGTGTTGGTTTGCCTTAAACGATATGGCTAAGTCTGGAGCTAGTGCCTTAGGTGTAGATTGGACTTGCTCTGCAAGAAACGCACGTTATCTAACAGGAGGGAATATTACTTTACAGGGAAATTTCGATCCTACTCGTTTGTTTTCTTCGCCTTCAGAAATTAAAAAAATGGTTCACCAAATGATTAATGAATTTGGAAAAGACAAATACATTGTAAATTTAGGCCACGGTATTTTACCTAATATTCCATTAGAAAATGCAAAAGCGTTTATAGATGCTGTAAAAGAATATAAAGTAAATTAAAGTCTTTTTTAATCTCTCTTAGTAAGGGGAGGGGTTGTCTTTAAGTGGTTTAAACTTTTTTGATCAATGAAGTGTTTTTGCACTTCATAGCAGCGCTACGAAGTAAGAAAAAGACGAAAATTGAGTGAAAAAGGATATTTTTATAGCGAATTGAAAAAAGTTTAAATCACTTCATATATAAATTTATTATTCTGGTTAGAGAAAACATGATAAAAAATATATTTTCAGGAATAAAAGCATATGCAGGAGCTTTTAATTTAATTTCAAAATTAAAACTTTGGAAATACTTTCTAATCCCTATAGTAATTAGTTTAATAAGTGCAGCAAGTATATTTTTTTTAGCATGGAGCCTTTCAGATAATATTGGACAATATATCTCCAAAGCTTGGGTATGGGAATGGGGCAAAGATACTTTTGCTATTATAGGAAATCTCATTGGGGGTACAATAATTGTAGTTTTTGGCTTAATACTATATAAACATATTATAATGGCGCTATCTGCACCTTTTATGAGCCCCGTTTCAGAAAAAATCGAAGCATACCTAACTGGTACTGAAAACCATCAGCATAGAACGACTTCCTTTAAGGAACAATTATGGAGAGGTATTCGTATTAATGTGAGAAACCTATTTAAAGAATTGCTATTAACAATCCCTATACTTCTTATGAGTTTTATCCCAGTTATTGGTTTTGTTTCTACTGTTTTACTATTTTTAGTTCAGGCATATTATGCCGGATTTGGGAATATAGACTATACACTAGAACGCCATTATAATTATAATGAAAGTATTGCTTTTGTAAGAAAAAATCGTGGACATGCAATAGGCAATGGCATTGTTTTTATGCTATTTCTGTTAATTCCTGTATTAGGAATAATTTTAGTACAGCCATTATCTGTAACTGCTGCTGCTGCCCAAACAGTAAGATTAATTAAAACTGAGAATAAAATAAAAACCTCTGTATAATTCTTTTTACAATGATATTAGAATTCGATTCATACTACATCTCACCTATTCAAGAAAAAGACGCTTGGAGTTTATGCGATTTTGCTGTAGCCAATGAAGATCGATTAAAACGCTATTTTCCTAAAACATTAGAACAAAACCTAACACCTACATTATCTAAAGCATTTACGAACAGAAAAGTAAAACAATTCAACGATAAAGAAGAATTCTTATTTACTTTAAAAGTGCAAAAAACAAATATTTTACTAGGGTTAATATATATTAAAGAAATAGATTGGACAATAAAGCAAGGTGAATTTGCTTATTGTATAGGATATACACATGAAGGTAAAGGTTTAACAACTCAATCTGTAAAAACACTAATAAAGTATGCTAACAAAACATTAGCACTTAAAACTCTACAAATTATTGCTCATAAAGACAATAAGGGAAGTATTAAAGTAGCCAAAAACTGTAATTTTGTATGGCAAAAAACTTTGAAAAATGCATTTACTCCAACTAATGAAAATGCTGTAGATATGGAGTTGTATGAGTTATATTTATAGAATACTTTTTATAAAAAAAATAATCTTACAGTGAAAAAGAATACTATGAAAGACAATTTCTTTAAATACATACATGAATTACAGGATACTATTACTTCTAGGTTTGAAAAAATTGATGGTAAAGCAAAATTTCAGGAAGATATATGGAAACGCCCTGAAGGTGGTGGTGGAAGAACACGTATTATAGAAAATGGTAATATTATAGAAAAAGGAGGGGTAAATATTTCTGGTGTTCATGGTAAACTTCCAGAGAGCATGCAAAATTATTTTGGAGTTAAAGATGCCGATTTTTTTGCTTGCGGATTGAGTCTTGTTATTCATCCTAAAAATCCAATGATTCCTACAGTTCATGCCAATTGGCGTTATTTTGAAATGTATAATAAAAAAGGAGAAATCGTAGACCAATGGTTTGGTGGAGGACAAGATCTTACCCCTTATTATTTATTCGACGAAGATGCAAAACATTTTCACAAAACCTGTAAAAAAGCTTGCGACCTTCATAATGACCAATTTTATAAAAAATACAAGATGCGTTGCGATGAATACTTTTACAATACGCATAGAAATGAAGCTAGAGGAGTAGGGGGTTTGTTTTTTGATTACTGTAAAGCCACAAGCGATATAAGCATGCAAGATTGGTATAATTTTGTTACTGAAGTTGGCAATAGTTTTCTTAATGCTTATATCCCTATAATAGAAAAAAGAAAAGAACTTTCTTATACAGAAAGCCAGCGCAAATGGCAAGAGATTCGTCGTGGTCGTTATGTTGAGTTTAATTTAGTGCATGATAAAGGGACATTATTTGGTTTAAAAACTAATGGAAGAATTGAAAGTATACTAATGAGCTTACCACCACATGTACAGTGGGTTTATGACCATAAACCAAAACATGGAAGTGAAGAAGAACGATTAATAAAAGTGTTACAAAACCCTATTGATTGGGTCTAATTTAAGGCTTGTGTAAGTTGTACATTTATTTAATACTTTGACTGTTTTTTATTAAATAATACGCTTGTAAAGGAATTAAACCATGAGGAATTCTATATAAAACAGTATACAAATTTTGATGAAGGGTTTGCAAAGGAAAATCAAAACTAAAATTGGCTACAATTCTCGCCAATGCAGTTAAAATACCCCATATAAAACAATACAATAAACAAATTTTAGTAATCCTTGGAATAAAAATTCCTATAGCCACAATAAAATCTATAATAGCCGCTATAAACAGGAGATTAATGGCTTGTTGCTCATTAATCGGTAAAATGTTAATAGTCATTGTAATGAAATTTGCTTGTAAAGGGTAGACTTTTCCTAAGGCATAAATACCATGGCAGATAAAAGTTAAAGCTATTGCTATTTTTAAAAATAAGAGAAGCTTTGTATCGTCTTTATATTTTAAAAACCATAACAGTATAAATGGTGTTCCAAACTGAATGGTATGCTCAAAAAACATGGCGAAATGGTAAAATTTATCTTTTGTCATTAAAAGCGAAAGAACGATTAAGATAAGTCCACCAACAAAAATGATCCTTTTTGCTAACTTTGTTTTTCTATAAAAAAAAGGAAAGCTCGCAATTCCACCAATAAATAAAACTGATGTGAATACGGTTTTAAGCTGATTTATTTTTTCATCATAATATAAACTTCCAACAAACTCTTCCCAATCTATATTTAAAATAGCATTAACATAAGGCTCCAGTAAGCTTTGATCCCAAAAAAAAGCTCTTAGAGGATAGTCCCAGAAAAACCCTTGATAAGCACGCCCTATAAAAATTAAAACACATGAAATCACAATGTATTTTATCCTGTTTTTTTGCATAACGTTATCGTTTAATCTTATTTTTTTGTAAAAACGTCTAATAATTTACCAAAAATAAGCCATAGGTGTTATAAAATTATAGATTAGAATTAGAACTTATAATGATTATACCAAAATCAGTAATGAAAAATTTAACATACATATTTATCTTTATACTATTATCTTCAATTTCTTCTTACGGAAATAATGGAAGATATAGAATTATTATTACAGACGATCCTTCCTCTACTATTACAATTGGATGGGAACAACAATCAGGAACGAATCCAACTATTCATTACGGAACTACAGATTTTGGAACTGCTCATACCAGTTATCCTAATTCTAAAACTGTCGATAGAACTTCCAATTATAAAGGAATGAATAATACCTTTGCTAAGCTAACTGGTTTAACTCCAGATACTAATTACTATTTTGTAATAAATGACTCGCAAGGAATTAGTGCAAGATTTTGGTTTAAAACGGCTCCAAATACAAATATTCCAATGTCATTTATATCTGGAGGAGATTCTAGAAACAATAGAGGTCCAAGACAAAATGCTAATACTATGGTTTCTAAAATAAAACCTACTGCTGTTTTTTTTGGCGGAGATATGACTGATGGCGATTCTGATACGGAATGGCAAAATTGGATGGACGACTGGCAATTAACTACATCATCAGACGGAAGAATGATTCCTATTATTCCGGCTAGAGGAAACCACGAAAGTAGTAATTCATCAATTACTGAATTATTTGATGTACCATCCTCTGATGCTTATTACGAAATTACTTTTGGAGCTAATTTATATACTATCTATACTTTGAACTCTGAAATAACAGAAGGAGGTACTCAAGCAACATGGTTACAAAACTCATTACAGAATAATACTTCAATTTGGAAATCGGCTCAATACCATAAACCTATTAGACCACATCAATCCGGGAAATCGGAAGGAAACAATGAATACAACGCTTGGGCTCAACTTTTTGAAAATCATCAAGTTAAACTCGTTTTTGAATCAGATTCGCATGTTGTTAAAACGACTTGGCCTATAGTGCCATGTACTAGCGGAAGTGGCTGTGAAGAAGGTTTTGTTAGAGACGATGTAAACGGTACTGTATATGTTGGAGAAGGTTGTTGGGGAGCACCTATTCGTGCAGCCGATGATACTAAGGTATGGACAAGAAACTCTGGTTCTTTTAACCAATTTAAATTTTTATGTGTATCTCCTACAGAAATTAGATTAAAAACCATTGATGTAAACAATGCAAGTTCAGTAGAAGAAAACCCTAACAGCATTAAATGTCTGTTACCTCCGAATACTCAAGTATGGGGAGACGAAGTAGTCATTGGAGCCACTCCAAACGCATTACCTATAGCATCGATAACACAACCTAGTGATAATGCTGTTTTAGTTTCTGGCGCCTCTACAGATATAAATGTTAGTTCATCAGATAGCGATGGCACTATTACCAATGTTGAGTTTTATGTAAATGGCGCTTTAATTGGTTCAGACAATACAGCTCCATATACCTATTCTTATAACTTCCCAGATGGCCAAAATGCTATTAGAGTTGTTACATACGATAATGATTTGGCAACAGGACAAGACTATATTAATATTGCCGTTGGGAGTTACAGTGATTCTGTTTCTGTTACAGTTAGTAACGATGTTGAAGAAGGTGCTGGAGATGGAAACATATATTCCAGTTCTTCAGATTTAGAACTAGTGTATGATAGTTATAATAGCCAAGGTTACCAAACCATTGGGTTACGATTTGCATCTATTAACATTCCACAGGGAGCAACAATAGATAATGCTTATATTCAATTTACAGCAGACGAGTCTCACTCTGATAATTGTGAATTTATTATCTCTATAGAAAATGAAAACAATGCTGCCAATTACGATGAATCCGATAATTTTAATGCTTCATCAAGGAACAGACTGGCTTCAACAGTAAATTGGTCTCCAGCTGCATGGACTACTGGAGATTCAGGTGCAGACGAAAGAACGCCTAGCTTATCAGCTTTAGTTGAAGCAGTTATAGGAAGATCTGGATGGAACTCAGGAAATGCATTATCATTTATTATTGAGGGTACTGGTGTTTCTTTAACTAATGAAAATGCCAAAAGGGTTGCTGAAGCAATAGAAGGTACAGCAGCAGCAAAGTTGGTCATTGATTATACCGTAACAGCGCCAACACTTTCTATCAGTAAGCCTAAAGAAACAGATCCTTTATTCGTTTACCCAAACCCTGCGTATACTAGTTTTAATATATCGGGATTAAAATCTGTTAGTCAAATTACACTTTTTGATATTACCGGAAAAAAAGCCTTGGTTAAGAAAAATTATAAAGAAGGCCCTATCAATATATCAAACCTCCCTAATGCGCTTTATTTTGTGTATATTCAGGATTCTCAAGGCAACTTGCTAGCAAAAATAATAACGTTATTAAAGAGCAATACGACCCCTTAAACCAACTATTATATATTGTTACAATAGACTTTAATTCTAAAAAAAGCCTTAAAAACTCTTTAATTTTAATACTTGGTTTTTATCGAGAAAAGAATATACGGTTAATCCAGCAATCAAATTTCCTAAGAAGTTGTCGAAAGAACGGTGTCTTGAATGCTCAATTTGGCAGATGTTTTTTAATACATCGTTTACAGATTCTATGATAGCTCTTTTTCGTAGATATACTTTATCCATAAAATCAAAGGATTTCTTTTTCATATTTTTTCTCAGTTTGGTTACTAAATGAATGCCATCTATAAACATTTTATCGAATAAATCTTTGCCCAAATAACCTTTATCACCGTATATTTTCCCGAATAATTTGTTGTGAAAATTTTTGTTTTTCAAGGGGTATCGATCATCAATATTAGCCTTAGTAATCAAAAAATCAATGATTTGACCTTTATCATTGCAGATTAGATGTAGTTTAAAACCATAAAACCAACCTAAGGTACCATAACTTTTTTCTGCAATACCTTTAAATACTCTGTGTTGTTTTTCTCTTTTATAATGGCAAACTTTCAGGGCTGTAGAATTAATGAAAGAAATACCAGAACAGTCTCCTAAACTAAACATTTTCAGATAAACAGATAATAAAGGTTGTATCACTTTCTTTTGTAGTTATACAAATCGATTATAAGAAACTAATTCGGGAAAGAAATCATTCATGTGCTTACAAACATAATGCAGATAGAAATGTTTTAGATTCTGCTTTTTTATCTGTATTTTCTAATGTTTCTTATGTCGAACTCACGTTAAATAAGGAATAAAA
>JAHDGB010000118.1 GCA_020627885.1 Flavobacteriaceae bacterium
CCATATAAATCTTTTGCCGATTGAATTGCTCCTGTTCTTGCATTAGCAAATGTTGAGTTAGCATTTAAATATTGGCTTAATGTTCTAAATGCTATTTTTGCGGCTTTGTCCATTCCAATACCTGAAACACTAAATGCGTCACCGTTATCATTAACCTGATCTGTACCAGCACTACCTACCGTTGTTAAATAAAACCAATAGTTTAAAACGCCTGAATTAGTATGTACTCCACAATAATCATTATCTCTTGTTGGTGTACCACAACCTTCTCCTGAAGTAGCTGCAACCCAATTCGTACCTCTATAAGTATCTGGATCTGATCCTACAGATTTTGGATCGCTCATAGAACGCAATGCCGCAGAATTATTTCGTCTGTCAATTTCATCTCCCATTAACCATATTTCTGCACTTGGCGCTGCATCGTTTCCATTTCCTTTTGCAAAATGCTCTACCGCTGCTCCCCAAATATCAGAAAAGCCTTCGTTTAAAGCCCCTGATTCTCTTTGATAGGCTAAATTGGCTGTAGAAGTCGTAACTGCATGTCCTATTTCATGTGCCGCAACATCTATACTGGTTAAAGCATCAAAATTACCATTGCCTTCATTTCCATTAGACGATCCATCTCCATATGACATTACACTTCCATTCCAGAAAGCATTATCCATATTTGATCCATAATGCGCATAACTCTTTATAACAGCTCCATTACCATCATAACTATTTCTGTTATGAACTTGTGTCCAATAATCATATGTTTTTTGAGCCCCCCAATGTACATCTAAAGCGGCATTATCTTTTGCTGCATTATCAAATTCAGCAGCCGTCCAATTATTATCTGCATCGGTAAAATTAGTAGACGGATAACTTTCTGTACTTCCACTATTGTAAGTATCTACTCCATTACCTCTTGTATTGTCTCTTAAAGCATAATTGCCATTAATTTGGCGAGTGGTTATATTTCTATTACCACTATACCTAGTCGCTGCACTTCCTACAGCTAAAGCAGAAGGTTTTTTAGATTTAGCTATATCATTATTAGCATTAATAGTTTTTAAATGCTTCGAAGAATGACTATGCTCTCCTACATGTTTTATTATTGCATTATAAAACAAGGCTTCCCCTGTATGAGCATCAATATATAATTCGCCTCTACTAATTGGTTCTGTAGCATAAATATCATATTTATAAGCTAAATTAAATTGTCGTATTTTTCCCTGCTCATTTTGAGAATCAAAATCTGGAAGAATAACTAATTCTCCTTCTGGTTTAGAATACCCTAATTGCGCTGATGCTTCGGCATTTTCCCATAAGTAAGCGTCTGCCCCCATATGAGCCACTGCCATAGATAAACCTTGCTCTTTACTTAAAACTGGTGTAGAATTAATCTCTTTAATTCTATAAAATTCACCACTCATAGAACGCAACGTTCCATTTTTTGCATGTAATTTATAAGTTGCAAATTCAACTTTTACGCCTTTATAATACTGTTGGTATTTATCGTGCGTAAATCCAATAATGTCTTTTTCTGACCCTTCCTTTACAAAATTATACTGGCTTCCTACACTTAACTCTTTTTTTAAAATATTATTAGCGTCTTGTAATTTGTATGATTTTTGTTTTTCAAAAACAACTAATCTTGAATGGCCATCCTTGTTCTCTTGTGAATAACCTGTTAATGCAAAAAATGCTATTGAAAACAATAGCATAAAATGATGTAATCCTTTTTTTCTCATGTGTGGTTGTTTTAATTTAAAATTGATTTTATAAATAGTATTTCTATTTATAGATATAACAACAATAAACCAAAAACTCCTACCTATTACTTATTAAAAACATTATTTTTTACACACTTTAATCAAAATTTAACATTTTTAATGAATTATTATTTATTTTAAATATGTGTTCGTTTGGTAAAATTTCAAACAAAAAAAAGTCCTTCAATCATCTAGAAGGACTTTTAATAGACTAACTCGTTATTATTTTTATTTATTATTCAAAAAAAAATAACGAAGTTAACCGCCATCAGTTTTACAACTGCCATTTGTAATTACTATTACTAAAATACCTGATAAATTAGTAATTAGTGTTTTATTTAAGTATCTCATAATGTTTAATACTTAATAATTTAGTTAGAGCAAAAAAGGATTAAGGAATTTAATTAAGCTATACTTAGCTTATTTATACCTACACAAACAATAGATGCAGAATGTTCATAAAGGTTGCGTTATAAAATTGTAATACCTAAAAAGAAGTCGTATTTTAGCTCGATTAATTTATAGAAAATTCGAATAAAATGAGCAGTGAAAAAGAAGCAAAATTAAAGGCATTAAAATTAACACTTGATAAGTTAGATAAAGCCTATGGAAAGGGAACGGTAATGAAAATGAGCGATGCTGCTATTGTTGATGTAGAAGCGATCCCTTCAGGGTCATTAGGCTTAGATATTGCTTTAGGGGTTGGAGGTTACCCTAGAGGAAGAGTAATAGAAATATATGGTCCTGAATCGTCTGGTAAAACAACCTTAACTTTACATGCCATAGCCGAGGCTCAAAAAGCTGGAGGGATTGCTGCTTTTATTGATGCGGAACATGCTTTTGACCGTTTTTATGCAGAAAAACTTGGCGTAGATATAGACAATTTAATCATCTCTCAACCAGACAATGGAGAGCAAGCCCTAGAAATTGCTGATAATTTAATACGCTCTGGAGCTATTGACATCGTTGTGGTCGATTCTGTAGCGGCATTAACGCCTAAAAGTGAAATAGAAGGCGAAATGGGAGATTCTAAGATGGGACTTCATGCCCGATTAATGTCTCAGGCTTTAAGAAAATTAACAGCGTCTATTAGTAAAACAAATTGTACTGTAATATTTATTAACCAATTACGTGAAAAAATTGGAGTAATGTTTGGAAACCCGGAAACGACAACTGGAGGTAATGCCTTAAAATTTTACGCATCTGTTCGTTTAGATATTAGACGCTCTACTCAAATAAAAAATACAGATGGAGAAGTGATGGGTAATAAAACAAGAGTAAAAGTGGTGAAAAATAAAGTGGCCCCTCCTTTTAAGCTGGCCGAATTCGATATTATGTATGGAGAAGGCGTTAGTAAAGTAGGAGAAATATTAGATGTTGCTGTAGAAAAAGAAATAATTAGAAAAAGTGGTTCTTGGTTTAGTTATGATGAAACAAAATTAGGACAAGGTAGAGATGCCGTAAAATCTATAATAAAAGACAATCCTGAACTATTTGAAGAATTAGAAGGAAAAATAAAAACTGCAATAGCTAAAGGTTTAAAAAACTAAACCCTTTTCATTGTTAAAAATTAAAATCCCGTTAATTCGGGTTTTTTTACCTTTATACGCAACCTTTTATATAATTTTGTATCTAGGTATTAAACAGTTATGTTTTGAAATTGATTACTATGAAAAAGATTTATGTTCTTCTAATTGCTTTTATTACACTATCTTGTAGCGTTGATGATGGGAATAAAACACACGTTTCCTATGAGTCTCTACCAATTGAAGGTGTAATTATTCCTGAAGAATTCCAATTAAACAAAAAACACAAAATAACCCTAAACTACTTAATGCCAACAGATTGTCATGGATTTAGTAATATCTATTTTGAAAAAAATGGAGCGACTATTACAACTGCTATAATTGCTGTTAAGCATATAACTGAAGAAAATACATGTGACACTATAAATATAGAATACGAAGCTTCTTTTGATTTATTAGCTTCACAAACAGAAAAATATTTGTTTAAATTTTGGCAAGGAAAAGATGATGAAGGAGAAGATACATATATGGAAATGGAAGTACCAGTAGTTAATAATTAATTTAAAAACAAGACTTTAATTTGGGTTTAGATGAGCTCATAAGTAAATGTAAAGTCTACGATATTAAAGCGCAAAGTGAACTATACAAGCTCTTTTCGAGTAAATTGTTCTCTATTTGTTTAAAATATTCTAGAAATTACGCAGAGGCAGAAGATAATTTGCAAGATGCCTTTGTGACTATTTTTAAAAAAATAAATCAATTTAAACACAAAGGCTCTTTCGAAGGGTGGCTAAAGCGTATAACCGTGAATACAGCTTTACAACGCTATAGAAGCAAGGGTGTTTTTGATATTGTAAATGATCAAAATATAAAAGAACAAATCGTAGAGGTTAATGAAGATGAAGACATCTCAATTGATTTTCTATTAAAAATCATACAAGAGTTACCAGATAGATATCGGTTAGTTTTTAACCTATATGTATTAGATGGTTACTCTCATAATGATATTTCAGATATGCTAAAAATAACAAATGGCACTTCAAAATCTAATTTAGCCAGAGCTAGACAGATTTTAAAAACAAAAGTATTAGAGTATAAATCGAACTTAATATCCCAATCACTATAAATGGATAATAGAAAACATATAGATAGACTTTTTCAAGAAAAGTTTAAAGATTTTGAAGTAACACCAGATTCTAAAGTTTGGAAAAATATTCAACATGAAATTGCCCCTGAAAAAAGACAAAAAAAACGTATTATGCCTATATGGTTTAAATATGGAAGTATTGCGGCTCTATTATTATTATTTTTCGCCATTGGTATTAACGCCTACAAAACGAATACCAGTAATGATAATGATGCAGATATTGTTGATATTAAACCACAAACAAAAAATGAGACACCAATTTTATCAAATATAAACATTGATAATACTATTGAAAAAACAAATAATGAATCTAAAAAAATAACGAAGGAAGATAACGAAATAGAACTTAGTAAAACTATTTCTACTCATATAGTAAATCATAATAAATCTAAATCAAATATATATAAAAACAATTCCTCTTTTCCTATAAACAATAATAAGGGTAGTACTGTTGTGGCAACAAATTCAATTGTAAAAAAATCTATCCCCACCATAACCCATAATTCTAAAAACGAAACCAACTTAATAGCTGAGCAAAAAAACAATCCCAATACCCCTAAAGACAATAGTGCTTTAATAGCACGCATGTTAAAGAGTGGTGTTGCAATAATATCAAACTCAAATGTTCAAAAAACATCAAATGAGGAAGAAGAAATTAATAATGCAATTGACGCTTTAAAAGACGATGCTTTTTCTACAGTATTAACTGAAGAAGGTTTAAAAGGAGTTGAAAAAGATTCTACTACTAACACTATTGAAATTGCTGTTTCTGAGGCAGAAAAGAAATATAAAAAAAGAAAAAACAATAAAGAAGAAATAGCTTTAAATAAATGGACCATAAATGCTAATATAGCCCCAGTATATTATAACTCTATAGGTAAAGGCTCACACATAGATGAGCAATTCATTGATAATAAGAAAACAGGCACAATAAAAAGCAGCTATGGGATTAATGTTGGTTATGCCATTAATAAAAAGCTAAAAGTAAGATCTGGTATTAATTCACTAAATTTAGGATATAATACCGAAAATGTCGTTATCTATGAAAGTATAACTAGTCCTACTCCAGTAACAAATACATTAAATAATTTAGAAATGTCTACTCTGAAAACAAATGGCATAGAAATAGCCGTTATCAGTGGTGAAACAATAAATATCAACCAAATAGTTGAATCATTCGTAAATGAAGATTTTAAAACAGCACATTTAAAGCAAGAAATAAGTTATACAGAGATTCCTATAGAACTAGAATATGCTATAATTAATAAACGTATAGGCGTTAATGTTATTGGAGGTATGAGTACTTTTATTTTAAGTGATAATGAAGTCTCTACAGAATTAAAAGGAGTAACAACAACTGTTGGGAAAGTAAATAATATTAATCCTGTAAGTTTTAGCACTAATATTGGTATAGGAATGAATTATGGCTTTTCGAAATCATTACAAATAAACCTTGAGCCCACTTTTAAATATCAATTAAATGCATTTAATGACACCTCAGGAAACTTTAACCCTTATTTGCTAGGAGTATATACAGGGTTAAGATATAAGTTTTAAACCTTTTAGTAGTTAGTAGTTAGACTATTATTTTGCTTCGATTTATCGAGCAAGCAATGATGAAAAAGCTGTTCTATGCCAGGAACAGCTTTTTTAATTTCTATGAAACACATTTAATTGCCTTAAAATAATAGTTCTTGCCTTTGTGTTTAGCTGTTTAGTATCTGTGCTTGATAACCCTTTAGTATCTATAAATTTATGGATTTTTACACGCATTTTACCAGGACTACCACTAAAAAAGGTGTAGGAAAAGCGGGCTTTATTGTCGGCAAAAGTGATAGGCACTATAGGTATTTGATGGTTTATTGCAAGTCTAAATGCTCCATCTTTAAAATTAGCTAAAAGCACAGACCTTTCTGGCACTAATCCTTCTGGAAAAATACAGATACTCAACCCTTTATTCAAACGGCGTTGAGCTCTTAAAAATACCGCTTTACGGCTTTCTGGGTTATTGCGATCTACCAAAATAGAGGTCCGTTTATAAAAAAAACCTATTAAAGGCATTTTAGCCAACTCTGCTTTTCCTACAAAAACAAAAGGATTTTTAACTACCGTTAGCATTAACATAATATCTATCATAGAGGTATGATTTGCTATAAACATATAGCTTTTTTGCGAATCAATTTTTTGGCCAGTATCTATTTTTACATTAAATCCCATCCCTATTAAAATAAATCGTGCCCATATTCGAGCCAATTTAAAGAAAAAGGGGTACCAACTTTCTTTAAGAATAGAAATTAGGAGTAGTGGTAATAAAATAATAATAGGAATGGCTACCAGAATATAAAACCAAATACGAAAAAATAACCAAAATATTTTTTTAAAAACAATCATCGTTTTGATTCGTTTTATTCAAATTAAAGTAAAATTGTAAGTTCCTTCAATTTATTGAAAAGCATTTAGCTAAAAAAATCTTAGACTTGTTTATTTCAAATCTAAATAAATCTATTGAGCGGCTTAAAGAAAAGATTTACCTTTGCTTTTTTAAATGATAATTTTGATCTAAGTAAAAAACAACTGCCTAAGCAGCTAATATTATGGCGAGAGTATTAACAGGAATACAAAGTACAGGAACACCACATTTAGGGAATATTTTAGGCGCAATACAACCTGCAATAGAAATGCAGAAAAACACTAAAAACGAATCTTTTTTGTTTATTGCAGACATGCATTCTTTAACTCAAATTAAAGACGCAACACTATTACGTAATAACACCTATTCTACGGCTGCAACATGGTTAGCTTTTGGATTAGATACTGAGGAAACAGTATTTTACAGACAAAGTGATGTGCCTCAAGTTACAGAGTTATCTTGGTATTTAAGTTGTTTTTTTCCCTATCAACGTTTAACACTTGCTCATAGTTTTAAAGATAAAGCCGATCGTTTAGAGGATGTAAACTCAGGCTTATTTACCTACCCTATGCTAATGGCTGCCGATATTTTATTGTACGATGCCGAAATTATTCCTGTTG
>JAHDGB010000119.1 GCA_020627885.1 Flavobacteriaceae bacterium
TACTATAACCCCAAAATGGGACAATCAAACTTATCCTGAAAATTATTCTGTATGGATAGATATTAATCAAGATAAAGATTTTGACGATCCAGGAGAGAACGTATGGAGTAAATCTGAAACAAAGCTTTCTCCAATAACAGGAACTTTTACAGTTCCTAATAATGCAGTAAACGGCGTTACTAGAATGAGAGTTTCAATGAGTGATGAAAGTACGCCAACTCCATGTGAAACATTCGAATACGGAGAAGTAGAAGATTATACAGTAAATCATTGTAGCTAACAATTCTATAGCAAATAACTCTAATGATAAAATGTCATTAAATGTTTATCCAAATCCTCTTAAAAATAACATATTAAAAGTAAAAACAGAAACTAAGTTTTCACCTTATTCTGTTACAGATATGTTAGGAAATGAAATCCTTAATGGAAATCTAATTAATAATAGTATTAATCTAAACAGTTTAAAATCTGTAATGTATATGGTAAGAGTTATCGAAAAAGACAAAATAATTACCAGGAAATTTGTTAAAGAATAAATCTATAATTAAACTAAAATTCTTAAAATTAACTGCTTTAAAAATTATTTTCAGGCAGTTTTTTATTTCGTTTTACTTTAAAACTCTTATAATGGTTACATTTCAATTTAGGAATAAAAACGTTGTGCTTTTCTAGGCAAAGAATAAATAGTCATCGTATATATAGTTATTGTTATGGTTAAATACTAGTTTAAATTCATTTTTAGTTGTGCAAAATAGTATTTAAGAGAATCTTTTTTAGGAAAATTAGAGCTTTTATTAAAACTAGATATTTTTTGATTTATATATTCAATTCTATGCTTTGGGTTTGGGTGTGTAGATAACAACTCGGTAACCTTTTCGCCATAAAAATCGCCCAACGAATTTGTTGAATTATCTGATGATTTAACCTTAGTAGAATCTAATGTAATGGTGTTTAAAAGTTCTTTTTTAGTAGAATTGTTGAGGGATTCAAACTTTTGAAACAAGTTTGCCATGCCTATTGGGTTAATTTTTGATTTAATCAAAAGGTTTAGTCCTTCTAAATCCGCTTCTTTTTCAAATTTCCTAGAAAAAGATAAGTTTGAAATCATATTACTGTTTTCTATTAATACAGAAGAAAATCCTCCTATATCTCCTGTTAAAGAAGCAAGTAGCAAGTATGTCGACAAGTCTTTACTAATAATCCTTAGTGAATGCCTTCCATTTATATGAGAAACCTCATGTGCTAATAACCCTGCTAATTCTTCTTCATTTTCTATCATATCTAATATCCCTGTATAGACTATAATAAACCCTCCTGGTAAAGCAAAAGCATTAATAATGTCTGAGTCAACCACTACAACTGAAATATTATAATTAGACTCCAGTTTCATATAATTATAGAACTGTTGAGTTTGCTTACTTTTTGCACTATCTATAGTTTGATATTGTAAATAGGTTTGCTTAAAATTACGTCCAATAAAAGTCTCATATTCATTAGGTATACTTCTTGCAAAACCATCTGCTATAATTGGAGCTCCATAAAAGAAAAATAATAAACTAAAAAAAAGCACTCCAACAATTGCCGAAATTATTCCTTTCCATCCAAAAGAGGTAAACTTATTATATGTAGATTTATGAAACAAAGCATTAGGATAGTGTTGAATAAATGTATTTATATCCTCTTCTGAATAAAACTCTAACCCTTCATGTGGAAAATCGCCATATTTTAAAGATCTGCTTGTAGTTCTTATATCTAATTTAAGAATGTCTTCAATATGCCAAATTGATGTTTGTTTATAAGAGCTATCGTCTATGTATGTAATAGATATATAGCTATTGTGAAAAGTAATATCACACTCTCTTCTTTTAGAGGTATTTCCATCAATAAAATAAGCTTTCATAACTATTAAAAGTCTAGATTTAGAATATCTATCATGTCATCTCCAGTAGCATCTTTATATGATTTTTCAGTTTGTTTAACAGTATCAAAATCAAATTCTCTTGATAGGCTAATTGACTCTATAAAAAACTTATGAATCCATAATTCACCAACAGGAGCAGCAATACCTAAAGTTACAATAGTTATAAAGGCTGCTTTTATTAAAACCCATAAATAGGCTTCTCCAGTAGCATTAGTTTTTAAATAGTAAGTTTTATTGTTCTGTACTACCCCCGTTTTCTCTACATAAAATTTGTAAAATTTAATTAAAGCCCATGGCATATATATATAGAATGTAATGGCAGTCAAAAAACCTTGAATTATTGATATGCCAAAAAGGTCTCCACCGCTAGCATTGAACTTTGCAGAAACATCACCAAATCTTGAATGTTTCATAACATATTTCCGAGCATTTATTTTTAACCAAAATCCATAAATTCCGAGGGTTAAAATTGTAAAAAGAAAATCTAGTGACGTTTTTTTATAAAACGTTTTTAATTCTCCTCTATATCCAAAATGTATTCCTCTATAACTTGTTCGAGATAAGCGATATTTCATCATGCCATGTATAGCAAGAGGTATTAAAGCAATTATAAGTATATAAGAAAATAGAATTACCCATAATACAGTTTTTGGGGGAAGAAACATAGGTCCAAACTTTATGGTTAAAAATAAAAGGCCAAAAATTAAATAGGCTTTTATAAACCCTTTAAACATTTCTTTCCCTGTACCATGCCACTCAAATCGAGACCCATCGATTTCAGTTTCTTGCCATAAAAATTTTCTAATAGCACATTTTGCCCATGGGTAATATAAACCTAGTGTAATAACTGTAAGTAGTATATTGAAAAGAGATAAGCCTAAATATTGCTTGTCTCTTCCATGAAATTTAATCTCATAATCTTTGGCTCCCTTTATTTTAAGCTTTGGTTTTGGGAGTTCATACCCACACCCAGAACAATATTTTACAGTTTTATCATTATCAGCTCCACAATTTTCGCAATTTACGTTCTCCATTAGTTAATTTAGTATATGTCGTTGTTATATTTAGTTTATTAACACAAAGTTAAGAAATTTTAAAGAGCTTATAATATTATAACAATTATTGATATGGTAAAATGTATAGTATATTTTTTTAATGTAAATGATAGCATAAAATGGTATTAATCTATGATATTTATAAAAAAGTTCCTTTTCTTAAATTAAAACATGATGTTTTATTTAAAAAAAGAAACTAACTATCACCATAATCAATTAGGTAATACTTACTATATATTAGAGGCTTGCTTTGCTAAATTTTCCCAATCGGCTTTTATTGCCGCTAATACATCTTGAGTAAAAACATTAAAAGTGGTTATATTTTCACTTTCAAGAAGCACATTAAAGTTACTATCTAAAGTTTCCCAGCCATTCATTAAAGCATTAACTTCACTACTTATTGCTCCTGCTGTAGATAGGTATGCCGAGGTAGCACTCAATGCATTTTGTGTAATTGCTAAATCTCGATATGCCAACTGCGCCATTTGTTGTGCTTGCTGCATTTGCCTTTGCTGAGCACCTATTTGACCTGTAAGTGCATTTATAAGCTCCTCTACCGCTTTTGCAAATATACTGAATGGCCCTAAAGAATTAAGATAAGCTTCTTTTTTTGCTTTTTCTGCTTCTAAAGAGCGTATTCTATTTTGGGCACTTCTAGCATTTGCCATTGCCGATGCATGCGCAGCTGTAGCTTGTTGCTGGTCACTGTTAAAGTTTCTAGAATCGGTATTTACATTGGCATCAAAAGTGTTAATTGTAGGCTGTATAGCACTAACTTTTGCTGCTGTTTTTTTACTTACAACTTGCAGTTTCGTTAATTGTACTTTAAAATCTGGGATCGCTTTTGTACTCCCAGAGCCAATTTCTTTTGCAGCAGCAAGTAAAGCAGTATATGCACCATCGAAAGTTGAACTAAAATCAGAAATACCATCTAATACAGAAGCTAAAGATGGGCGAATTGTATTATTCCACAAATTTCCATTCTGTTTTGCAGAAGCAATATGACCCCCTAAATTTGGCGTTATTGGCGATGATGTTACTGGTAACTGCTCCAATTGATTTATACCATTACTAATTGCTTTAATAGCAGAAACTGTTTTAGGAACAGAATTAGCTAATGGTGCTGGAGGAGCAATCGCTATATTTGATGGTATAGTCTTAAGGATAGAACTATTTAATTCTGGTTGTGGGTTAATTATTGTATTATTTGTTGACATGATTTTCGTTTTTTATGTTTATAATAACATTGTAGTTTGACTTGTTTTTAAGTTTTTATTAATTGCCAACCAAATAGTATGAAATTCATTTATTTCTTTAAACAAGTTATTTGCTTCTGAGGAGGTTCTTTTTAACCAATCTTCCCAAGAATTGTTTAATATATTTGTTAAACCAATCATTACTTCAATTTCCTGAATAAAACTTAGATAAGTATTACTATTTGTAACATTCTCTTGTATTGTATAATGTTTTAGTTGAGAGTGATACTCTTTAAGTATTTCGTTAATGCTACCCAGTTTTTCTAGTTTTTTATGATGATTGGTTTTTAAAAACTGTATTCCATTTATTATAGATTGTTGTTCATTATTCTCTATACCAGATATAAGGTTTGGGAAAAAACTTTTCCAAAGATTTGAAGCACCAAGCATTGTAGACATAATGGTAACCAAGTGTTTTTGAATCTCATTGAAATAACGTTGAACAATTTTTAAAGATAAATTTCTGTTGGTTTTAGAGCCTAGACTTTCTGGATCGCCAATATAAGTACGAGCAACCAAGCTTGTTTTTTCTATTTGGTGTGACAACTCATTAATTGTTTCAAGCAATATGATTAACGCTTGTTTTTTCATTTAAGGCCTGTTTAGGGTTTTGAATGATTCCTGAACTTTGAAAATTTACTATTTGAGTATGTAATGTACTCCATTGTAATTTTGCTTCTTTAAGATCTGTAGCAAACTGTGTAGTTAATGGTAATTCATTTTTTGCTAGGTTTTTTTGTACTTCCAATAAACCTTCAATAAAATGGCTTGATGCATCACTATAGGCTTTTATAGATAATTGGCTAGTGTTTACGTTAGAAAAAAGCAACTTGTCCATATGGCTTAGTGTTTTTACAACACCATAAATAGCTTCAGCAGAAAGTAATTCTGTAATTACAGATGAATATCTTTGAAATTGTACATTAACATCATCTAAAGCTTTTTGTTCATCAGAACTTTCTTTAGCAGCTCCTTTAATACCAGAAACAATCATTTCGAAACCTTCACCTGGCCCTTTGTAATAAGAAACAATAATACCTAAAGAAATCTGAGCTGCAGAAACCAAACCGTTAATTGCGCCTTTAGAGATTCGCTCATTATCGGCCTCTAGTTTTTGTAATATACTTTCTAATTCAGCATGTAGCTTATCTATTCGGTCTTTTTTTAATGCTTTTTCGGCTATTTTAAGATCGTTGTCTAAAGCAAGTGAATCTTTTTTAATTAAATCTAAAAAAAAGGTAATCCAATTTATTGTAGATTTTACTTGGGCATCTCCACTAGTAACCGATTGAATTAAAACGCTAATTCCTTTAGAAAATGTATCTGCCGCTTTTTTTCTCTGATCTAATGGCAAAGTAGCATTATCTATTACTATTGCATGAGATAAAAGTGCATCATACTCTGCAGAAAATAAGTTAGATATAGCTAATCCATGCGAGGCCATAGCAACCAAAGCAGGTATTAACTCTATTTGTATTGATTCTGCATTTTTAATAGCAGTTTGCTGATCGGTTACAAAACCAGGGATTTCTGGAATTTTTGCTTCTGCTTGCGAAACTACTGCTAAAGCATATGTTTGCAGTAAATTCGCAGAGGACATTATATTTTGTGCTCCGAGTGTTATACTCGAAGCACTAAATGGGTTGTTTATAATGCTCATGCGACTACAGCTTGAGGTTTAGTCTTCTTTGCTGGTAACGTACCGTACTGCTGAAGACTTTTTGCTAACGTTAACGTATCTTTCCAATCGGTATTAGCAGCTTCTAATGTGCTTACCAACCAAGATCCTAAATTAGGATCGCTAGAGTCTAACTGACTGACTACTTCGTTAAAATCGCTTTGTAACGATTGCCATCCTTTTTGCAGGCCAATAACAGCTCTTACGCCTTGGCTAACGGCATTTTGTAAGTTAGCAATAGTATGACTCGACATTTTTGTACTAGTATAACACAATTTATCTATAGCCAATTGTCTACTAGCATTTGCAAGATCATCTTTAGTTTTAGATAAACTTTTTCCTGCAATAACCATTGCTGTAGTTCCGGCAGCAACAACTGCTATTCCTCCTACAACTAAAGCAGTAGAAGCTCCAGCAGTTTCAATTTCGGCTAATACACCTACAGCAATCATTAAACCACCTACAACATCGGCTGTAGCTCCTCCTGCTATTATAGCTATATCTTTATTTATAGCATCGTTATCGGCTTTAATTTGTTTTTCTAATTGCTCTATAGCTCCATGCTCTCCTCCTAATGCTACTGCAACATTTTGAGAATCTGTAGTAAAATTACGATTATCTGTTTCAATTTTTGGAAGGAAATCGTTTAAAGCACTTAAAGCTGTATTTGTATTTTTTGCTTTACTTTTTGTTTGATTAATAAGGTTAGCTATTCCTTGTTTAAAAATGGTTTTGTTATTTCCCGTATCTATGGCTTTTGCTAATTCTAATAAACGAGCATATTCGGCATTCCATAAATTAGAAAACCCAACAACATCTGCAATACCTTGTACTAAGGTTACATTCACATGGTCTAGATAATAATTAGCATTTGTTCTTGCTAATGCTTGATGTTTTGGTAAATCTGTAACAACATTACTTTTAGAATCTACTCCTACGGCAGCTGGTAAATTAATATCTGGTGTGCCTAATACCGTTTGCGTATAATTTTGTAATAATATTGATGCCGTTTGTGTTGCGCTCATTGCGCCTTTAACTTGGCTTCCTCCGATGTTTGCATTGGGTGTGCTCATGATTTTGTTTTTATTTAGTTTTTGTGTGTTTATAAAAAGTTTTTAAGTTTTACTTTTTTAATGAAAAGTTTAATGATAGGTAGCTACTCAAATCGAATATCAACTTTTAACTGCTTTCTCAAATATCTAATGATTGTACTATTTTTACTAGAGTAAAAATGCCTGAATCATAAAACCAGGTATTTTTACCCGGTTTTATAGTTTTATAGAAACTTATTGTGTTAGGTGTTAATCGTATATTATTCGAATACTATTCTGTTTTTCTTTTCAGAAGGCCTGTTATTAGCTATTTTCTAATTGTAAAGTATAGTATATTGTAGATGATGTATATTTAGGATATATAGTTAATATTAACTATATTCAATTGTT
>JAHDGB010000120.1 GCA_020627885.1 Flavobacteriaceae bacterium
CAATTGTTGCATCAATAGCATCATCCATAAACATCATTGGTAGCATAGTGTTTTCTGATAAAAAACACTCATATTTTCCATTTGATAACGCTTTATGGTAAATATCTATTGCATAGTCAGTTGTGCCTCCTCCAGGAAGTGTTTTCCAGCTAATAATACCTGGGTACCGAATACTTCTAACATCGACACCATATTTTTCATTATAATATTGACACCAACGTTCTCCAACTTGTTTGGTCATTCCGTAAACAGTATTGGGTTCCATTATAGTATATTGTGGTGTATTTTCTTTTGGTGTAGTAGGGCCAAAAACAGCGATACTAGAAGGCCAGAATATTTTATTTATAAATTTTGCTTTAGCAAGATTTAATACATTAAAAAGAGATTCCATATTTAAATCCCAAGCTTTCATCGGGTATTTTTCTCCAGTAGCACTTAACATAGCTGCCATTAAATAAATCGTATCTATATTATATTTTTCGCAGCAAACTTTTAAGGAAACGTAGTCTTTTGCATCTACAATTTCAAAAATACCCGAATTAACAAGTTCTGTATTATTGTAGTTTATATCACTAGCGATAACGTTATCTTTGCCATGAATCCCTCTAAGTTTTGCTGTTAATTCTGATCCTATTTGTCCAGCTGCTCCAACAATTAATATTTTTGATATCATTCCTACTTCTTTATATAGTGAGATCAAAAATAATAAGAATTGAAAGTATTTTTCTAAAAGGACATAATTATTATTTCTTAAACACAAAAAAAAAATCTAATACAATATATTTGTAAGTAAAGAAAAAAATGATGAAATATTTTGGCGTTCTAATTTTGTTAGTAATAACTATAATTACTAGTTGTAAGAAAGTAAATAAAATTGAATTAAAAGAGAGTGATGTTAGTCAAGAATTGATAGTTGTTTCAAAGTTAGATGTTGAAACTATTAAATATGTAGAGTATGTTTTAGATCGTAAGGCAAAAAATATTTTAACCTCATGGCAAACTTATACAGATGTCATTTCTGCTATTAATGAATTTAAAAAAGCAGAATTTAAATTTTTTAATGATAATGAAGAAATTTTTTCTTCAACAATTGATGAGTTAGAAATGACTATTCCGGACAAAATAAACACTATAGCTATTAGCTCAAGAATTTTAGTTTTGAAAACAAAATTACTTAAATTAAAACAGCAATTAGAGCTTTCTAATACCTCAAAAAAAGAAAAATTGCAAGCTCTAAAAGAAGTATTTCTAGCTAATGAAAATGTAACATTACAAATAAATAAAAAATTCGAAAAAGAAGCCCAAAATATTATAAAACCCTATTAACTGATGATTAAAAATAGTTTCTTATTTACTGTATTATTTGTTTTTTTATCCTGTAATGTTAAAAAAAAACCAGCAAGTATAATATCTAATAGTAGTATTAAAAGTAATGTAAATAATGTAATAGATGCTTGGCATAAAGCAGCAGCAAATGCAAATTATGAAGACTACTTTAATTTGATGACAAAAGATGGTGTTTTTATTGGAACTGATGCCACTGAAAACTGGAAAAATAAAGATTTTAAAGCATTTTCAAAACCTTATTTTGATAAAGGAAAAGCATGGAGTTTTACTCCATTAGAGCGTAATGTATATATTTCTAACGATAAAAATATAATTTGGTTTGATGAGTTGCTAGATACTCAAATGAAAATTTGTAGAGGCTCTGGTGTATTAAAAAAAGAAAATAATAGGTGGAAAATAGCACATTATGTTTTATCAATAACAATTCCAAATGATCAAGTAAAGACTATTGTAGCTATGAAAAAGCATAATGATAGTCTATTAATTACAAAAAAATCAGACAAATGGCTTAAGGGGGATTAATTTGATACTTTTTTTTGTATAAATGTATTAATTCATCATAAAATATGGTTTTTTCTTCTATTTTTGTTTTCATTCTAAAAAAAAACATATGAAAAAATTACTATTGCTGACCAGTGTCATTAGCTTTGCTATGGCTCATGCTCAATTTAATCAGGAAGCCCCATGGATGAAAGAACTAAATTCTCAAGTGAGAAAAGGGACTAATAATCCAGTAACTTTTCAAGAAACCGTAAACGCTTTTAACAAATACTGGGAAACCCGAGATTATAGTACAAAGGGAAGTGGATATAAACCATTTAAAAGATGGGAAGCGTATTGGAGAAAGCATGTGAAAGATGACGGGACTTTGCCCACGGCTATAGACTTATGGAATACGTATTTAGAAGTTCAAGATTTAAAATCTCAGCAATTACAACAAAATTTTTCGACTCAAAGCGATTGGAAAGCAATGGGGCCATTTTCTCATTCTGAAACAGGATCTTGGAGCCCTGGGCAAGGTCGTATAAATGTTGTCGTTAAAGACCCTAATAACACAAGTACTTATTATGCAGGCGCCCCTGCAGGAGGAATATGGAAATCTACAGACAGTGGAGCAACCTGGATTACAACTACTGATGATTTACCACAAATAGGAGTTTCTGGAATTGCAATCGATCCAAAAAACTCAAATATAATATACATAGCCACGGGCGATGATGATGCTGGAGACTCTAAAAGTGTTGGTGTTATGAAGTCTATTGATGCAGGAATGACATGGAGTACTACAGGATTAAATGTAAACAATTCACCTACATCAATGAATGATATTTATGTGAGTGAAAGCGATAGCCAAATAATTACCGTAGCAACAAATGATGGGGTTTATAAATCTATAAATGGAGGAACAGACTGGACAGTAGCCACTGGAACTTCAGGGAAAAATATGAAAGATTTAAAGATAAAACCTGGGAATACATCTATTGTCTATTCGGTTTCTCCAGATAAGTTTTATAAGTCTACAGATGGTGGAAGTTCATTTACTCAAGTAACGAGTGGTTTACCAGCATCTGGAATATCTAGATTAGTTATAGACGTTACACCTGCAAATGCAGAAGTGATTTATATGTTATCTGCAGATAATAATAATGGTTTTGAAGGAGTTTATAAATCTACAGATTCTGGAAATTCATTTGCGAAAGTTGCTTCAAAAAATGCTAATGGAGATATTTTTGAATCTACTCAAGCGTGGTATGATTTAGCTTTCACAGTATCAGATACCGATGAAAATAAGATTTATACAGGGGTTTTTAATATTTGGAGAGGTGTCGTTAATGGGTTTAATAATACCACATTTACAAGGTTAAATGAATGGGATAAGCCAAATGAAGCCGCTTATACTCATGCAGATATTCATTATATGAGACATTTTAATGGAGAACTGTTAGTTGGTTCTGATGGTGGTTTCTATAAATCGACAGACGCAGGAGACAGTTTCAAAGATTTAACCAAAGGTATGCAAATAGGCCAATTTTATAGAATAGCAGTGTCCAAGCAAAGCTCCGATAAAATGGTAGGAGGTTTACAAGATAATGGAGGCTATGCATATAATGATAATAATTGGCAAAATTATTATGGAGCTGATGGAATGGATACAGCTATAGATCCTCAAAATTCTAATATTTATTATGGTTTTATACAAAGCGGAGGAAGTCTAAACGTATCTAATAATGCAGGGGCAAGCTTAAGTACTAGTATAGATGGGCCAGATAGCGGTAATTGGGTTACACCATTAACAATGAATAAAGACGGAGAGTTATATGCTGGGTATTTAAAATTATATAAGTTAAATGGTAATTCTTTTACAGCAGTATCTTCAAATTTTACAGATAATATAGATGTTTTAGAAATAGATGATTTAAATACGAATAATATATTTGTAGCAGTTAAATCGTCGTTGCAAAAAAGTACAGACAAAGGATCTTCTTTTAGCGAAGTAAAAAGTTTTTCTAAGGAGATTACATCTATCGAAATTAATAATGATAATAGTGATGTTGTATATGTTACTACAAGTGAAGATGTTTATAAATCTACAGATGGCGGAAACAATTTTACAAGTATAAATACTGGGCTTCCAAGTGGTTTATTAAGAAATGTGATTAAGCATCAAAAAGGACATTCGAAAAACCCTTTATATTTAGGAGCGAGTATAGGTATATATAGATATGATGACGATACTCAAAAGTGGGATTTGTTTAATACAGGTTTACCAAATAGCCCAGTAAGAGATTTAGAGATAAATGTTGCTGATCAAAAAATAACAGCGGCTACCTATGGGCGTGGTATATGGCAGTCTGAACTCTCAATTGAGTTGGCTCCTAATGATGTACGATTAATGTCTATAGGTGGGTTAAGCAATAATATTGAGTGTAATGCCCAAATTATACCAGAAGTAATTGTTAAGAACAATGGGTTAAATGCTATCAGTGAGGTAGAAATCACATATACTGTAGATGGGGTAGACACAGTTTATAATTGGACAGGAACGATTGCTTCAGAAGCAAATCAAACCATAACTTTACCCCAGCTTAATTTAAATAGAGGGGTGCATACATTTATCGCTAAAGCAAATATTACTAACGATTCTAATGCTGCCAATAATAGTTCTGAAGAGGAAATAATATTGGTAAATGATGAAGGAACAGTAAACACGATAAATACATTTGAGTCTGCCAACGATGAGTTATTGGTATATGATGAAGGGACAGCAACTCAATACTGGAGTAGAGGTATTCCGACAGGGACAGTACTTAATGACTCTTCAAACCCGTCTAATAATGTATATGGAACTAACCTTTCGGGAGTGCATAGTCATAATACCAAAAGTTATTTAGTATCACAATGTTACGATTTAACATCATTAGAAGATCCTATATTGAAATTTGATTTGGCTTTTGATTTGGAACAAGATTATGATGTGCTTTATGTTGAATATTCTACAAACGAAGGCGCTTCATGGAGTGTATTAGGAACAGCCGATGACGCTAATTGGTATAACAGTAACAATAATTGTACTAACTGCCGTGGTGCTCAGTGGACAGGCTCCGAATCTTCTATAAAAGAATACAGTCATAATTTATCTAATTTTACTAGTGAAACAAAATTTATATATCGATTTGTATTTCATTCTGATGGAGCAACGGCAAAAGAAGGAGCAATTGTTGACAACCCAATAATCACTTCTAGATTGAGTGTAGATGAATTTGAAGCTAGTAATTTTGAGATTTATCCTAACCCGTCAAAAGGAATATTTAATATTAAGTTGTCAAACTTATCGTTAAATACTTTCAACTACAATATTTATGATGTAACAGGAAAGCAAATTGTGAGTGAAAAACAAGTAAATTTAAATAGTGGAGTATATAAATTAGATATTAGTAATTATGCCTCAGGAGTATACTTTTTGAATATTACCACTGTTAGTTCTAAAGTTACTAAAAAACTTATTTTAAAATAAATAATAATAATGACTAATCCTAAATAACCGTTACAGTTATTTAGGATTAGTCACTTTATTCTAGGAGGGTTTAATACCCCGAGGCTTGCCTCGCCAGTAAATGTTTAAAGTTTAGAAACGTGTTCCTTTAAAATGCTCCGTGGGCTTGCCCCGGAGAAATTTACTAAAGCGTACCTCTCTTAGCTTGTTCTCTTTCAATAGATTCGAACAATGCTTTAAAGTTTCCTGCTCCAAATCCTCTAGCTCCCATACGTTGAATAATTTCAAAAAACAACGTAGGTCTATCTTCTACTGGTTTGGTAAAAATTTGAAGTAAATACCCTTCTTCATCAGCATCAACTAAAATGGATAGTTTTTGAAGCTCTTTAATATCTTCTTTCATCATATCTCGATGTACACCTAAACGTTCAGGTATCATATCGTAATATGCTTGAGGAGGAGGAGGTAAAAATTCTACTCCTCTAGCTTTTAACTGCGCTACAGTTTTTATAATATCGTCAGTGGCTACTGCAATGTGTTGTACTCCAGAATCTTCATAAAAATCTAAATACTCTTCAATTTGTGATTTTTTTGCTGCTTTAGCGGGTTCATTAATAGGGAATTTTATTCGGCCATTCCCATTACTCATTACCTTGCTCATTAATGCGGAATATTCTGTATGAATTTGTTTATCATCAAAAGATAAAAAATTAACAAATCCCATAACATCTTCATACCATTTTACCCACTTATTCATTTGTCCCCAACCAACATTGCCAACCATATGGTCTATAAACTTTAATCCTACAGGTTCTGGGTTGTAGTCGCTTTTCCATTCTTGAAAACCTGGCATAAAAATACCATCATAATTTTTGCGTTCAACAAACATATGAACCGTTTCCCCGTATGTATATATCCCAGCACGGACAACTTCTCCAAACTCATCTTGCTCTACAACAGGTTCCATATAAGATTTTGCCCCTCTCTTTGTTGTTTCTTCATAAGCACTCCTTGCATCGTCTACCCATAAGGCAATCACTTTAACACCATCTCCATGTTTTACAATATGATTGTTTATTGGAGATTTACTAGTTAAAGGTGTTGTTAATACTAAACGGATTTTATCTTGCTTTAAAACGTAACTTACTTGGTCTTTAGCCCCAGTTTCTAAACCTTTGTAAGCATAAGATTGAAACCCAAATGCTGTTTTGTAAAAATGTGCAGCTTGCTTAGCATTTCCTACGTAAAACTCGACATAATCAGTTCCTAAAAGTGGTAAGAAATCTTGTGCGTCTTCAAATATTTTTTCTAATCCGTAGTTTACTGGTTTTATTTCTTTCTTATTCATAGTATTATAGAAATAGTGAAGATTAGAATAGAGAGAATATTAATGGTCCTTAATTTGGAAAACTCTGCTATTTTTTTCTTCTAAGTTTATTTAATTGTATTTTTTAATTTGAATGGATAAATTAATTGAAAAAAGTTTTAGATTTTAAGCCTTTTAAAATTCAACTTTATCAATATTATAATAATTAATGATCTAGCCACGATTTATAATAATCTTCATCTGCTATTTTCATGGCGTCTTCAGTTACCATTAATGGCTTAAAAGTATCTACCATTACTGCTAGTTCTTCTGTTTTAGTGTGGCCTATGCTTCGTTCTGTAGCACCAGGGTGTGGTCCATGGGGGATGCCAGCTGGATGTAATGATATATGACCTTGATCGATATCGTTTCTACTCATAAAATCACCATCTACATAATACAACACTTCATCACTATCTATATTACTATGGTTGTATGGTGCTGGTATACTTTGCGGGTGATAATCGTATAAACGTGGCACAAAACTACATACAACAAATGCGTCTGTTTCAAAAGTTTGATGTACTGGAGGCGGTTGATGTATGCGACCAGTTATAGGTTCAAAATCATGTATAGAAAAAGCATAAGGATAATTATAACCATCGTAACCTA
>JAHDGB010000121.1 GCA_020627885.1 Flavobacteriaceae bacterium
ATGTCATAAAAAACATTAACTTTACTTTAGCTATTAATTATACATCTCTAAGCGAGTCCCTTACAAACTTAGAGCTTTAAAACATTAAATTATGATCAAATTATTGGTGGTTGATCAGCACCCTGTTATCTGTAAGGGGCTGGAACTTGTATTTGACGCATCATTAGATATTGAAGTTGTTGGAAGTGTAGGGGACGGTGATGCTATTTTTAACTTTATTAGAAATGAACCTGTCGATGTTATTTTAACTGAAATAGATTTACCCAAGCTTAACGGTATTACTGCACTTAGACGACTAAAAAAAGATTACCCAGAAATTAAAGTCATTATGTTTAGTGCTTACCCTGAAGAAATATACGCCGTAAGTTCTATTAAAGCTGGTGCTGTAGGATATATTAATAAAACATCAGATCTTATTACTTTAAAAGAAGCTATTATTAAAGTAAATAAAGGTGGTATATACCTTAGTAATGCTTTGGCTCAAAGCTTAGCTTTCGGATCTAAATCGACCAGAAATGATACGCATTACAAAAAACTATCGACACGAGAGGTTGAAGTACTTCAATTGCTTTCTACTGGTAGAAGAAATAAAGAAATTGCGCACGAATTGGATATTAATGAAAAAACGGTAAGTACGTATAGAGCTCGTTTAATGCGTAAACTTAATGTAACTAACCTTGTCGATTTAGTAAATCAAGCCAGTCAATTAGAACTATAGTACTCGATTTAATTTTCTGGATAACAACATTTTCAAACCAGAATAATCTTTTACTTCCTCTAAGACTTCTCTGTTAATTTCTCCCTTTTGCTCGAGTGTTTTTTGTTTGAACTCATTGACCTTTTGTTCAATTAAAAAGCAACGCAAATTTAATATGGTTTCACTAACCAACTGAGATATTGTTTCTTGCTTGTTTTTTGGAAAAATATTTTTACGTTCCCAATCCGATAACGAGTAGCGTTCATCTTCCATTAATATGGAAGTAACCTCTCCTGCTAAGCTTTGATCTAAGGTGTGTACAAAATTTTCAATAGGAAAACCTGGATCTTGATTTAAAGTATCTACAATATTATAATACAATATTTTAAACTGTTCATTAGAAAACTGCATTTCATCGTCTTGTAAATCGAGATAAATTTTTTCAAAAACCTTTGCTTCTTGTGTTATGGGCTCTAATATTAAGTTTCCTTCTTCATTTTCTTTAAGCACTAAATCTTCAAAAGATTGCACTTTATTACCATATAACAACAAAATCTCAATAATTTTGCGTTCTAAAACATATTGTACATCTACTTTTTTGGTAAGTTGCTGATGCTTAATAACCTCAAATGCTTTCTGTTCTTTTTTAGCGTCTTTATTAGCTTCTTTTTGTTCCTTTTTAGTTAATTGGGCCAAAGTACTGAAAAGGACTTCTTCACTAATATCCATTATACGAGCACATTCCCTAATATAAATTTCTGTTTTTATGCGGTCTGGGATTTTAGAAATACTATTTACTATATCTCTAATTGTATCGGCTTTTTTTATAGGATCGCCTTTAGATTCCTCGTATAAAACTGAGGCTTTAAACTGAATAAAATCTTTAGCATTTTTACTAAGATACTCTCTTAATTCTTCTAATGTGTTTTGTTTTGCAAAACTATCCGGATCTTCACCTTCAGGAAAAGTACAAATTTTCACATTCATACCTTGTTCTAAAATTAAATCTATTCCTCTTAATGAAGCTCTCATTCCTGCTGCATCTCCATCAAAAAGAACAGTAATGTTTTTAGTTAATCTATTAATTAATCGTATTTGATCAGCTGTTAAAGCTGTTCCTGATGAAGACACTGTATTATGAATTCCTCTTTGATGAAATTGAATAACATCTGTATACCCCTCTACTAAAAAACAATTATCTTCTTTTGCGATGCTTTGTTTAGCATGAAAAATACCATAAAGTACTTTACTCTTATGATAAATATCACTTTCTGGTGAGTTTAAATATTTTGCCGCTTTTTTATCATTTGTTAATATTCTTGCTCCAAACCCCAATACACGCCCACTCATACTTTGAATAGGAAATATAGCACGCGCTTTAAAGCGATCAAATTGTTTTTCTCCTTTTACAATTGTTAATCCAGTTTCTTCTAAAAACTCTAACTTATAGCCTTTTTTAATTGCACTATCTGTAAATGCGCTCCATTCATCTAAAGCATAGCCTAAACCAAACTTCTCAATAGTTTCTGAGGTGAAACCTCGTTCTTTAAAGTAACTTAAACCTATTGCTTTTCCTAAATCGGTTTTATGCAAAATATTTTGAAAATAAGTGTTTGCATATTCGCTAACTAGATATAAACTTTCTCTTTTATTTGCCGCTTCTTTTTGCTCGTTAGATTGTTCTATTTCCTCAATCTCAATATTATACTTTTTAGCTAGGTATTTTATTGCTTCAGGATAAGTAAAATGTTCATGCTCCATTAAAAAAGCCACAACGTTACCTCCTTTGCCACTAGAAAAATCTTTCCATATTTGTTTTACTGGAGACACCATAAAACTCGGAGAACGCTCATCACTAAACGGACTTAACCCTTTAAAGTTACTTCCTGCTTTTTTTAGCTGAACAAAATCGCCAATAACTTCCTCCAAACGAGCAGTCTCATATACTTTATCTATGGTTGATTTTGATATCAAGATGTAATACTTTGAAAAGGTTAATTCTTTCTTTGTTATAAAATAAACAAATATAGTAAGTTTTAATAGTTCATGACACTACAACATAGAAGAATACCATTATCATTTTACTAACAACTATTAATAAATATAAAAAGGCTACTCTTTAAATTGAGTAACCTTAATAGTTATTTAGAATGGTTGTTGATATTTAATAATTTATTTAGAAGAAGTTCTATTTGCAATAAGTAGCTCTACGGCTTTAAATTCGCCTTTAGCATTTGCTCTATCTACGATACTTTCATTCTTTTTGTTCATATGATCTATATTAGCATTAGCGTTAATTAATACATTCATAATTTCTATATACCCGCCAACAGCTGCTTCACTTAATGGGGTATTACCTAATCGGTCTTCTATATTAACATCTGCTCCTTTTTCTACCAAATAAGTCACAGTTTCTAAATGTCCTCTTGAAGCCGCACGAGCTAAAGCTGTTGCTCCATCTATCGTTTTATAATTTAATTCAGCTCCATTTTCAACTAGCAGCTTAACAATATCAAAATCTCCATTTCTGGCTGCGATTCTTAAGGGGGCATAATCTTTATCTACTTTTGCTCCTTTTTCTATTAAAAACTGACCTATTTCGTAATTACCATCTACCGTAGCTCTCCATAAAGAAGAAAATCCTTCTTTTGTTAATTCATTAACATCATTTCCGTTTGCAACTATATTTTTCACCTTTTCTATATCTCCTTTCTCTACAGCTTTATAAAGCTTTTGAGAATGACTTAGAACAGAGAATAACATTATAGTTATTATTATACTTAATCTCATAATTACACATTTATTTAAATTAAATGTAAGATACTTTTTAATAAAAAAAATGTTAATTCGTTTAATCGCAAAAAAAAACTTTAATTAGCTATTTCGTAGCGAATAAGCTGATTTATAAGCATTTTAAAGACATAATAATCTTTCTTTTTTTATTATAAATCATAATTTTTATGAATATTTAAGTATTTTAGTCTAAGTCAAACCTTAAACCCAATGAAAGATTATTTTGCTTAACTTCTTGATTGTTAAAAATTGGAGATAAATCATATTTCATATACAAACTGGTATTTCCTATACCCACATATGTACTTAATCCATATACAATATTACTTGTATTATAACTGCGCTTAATTTTTTCCTTTCTACGTTTACCATTTTCTTCGTACTTTAATTTTTGCAATGTCCCTAATCTAAAGCCCCCATATGCCCCTATTCCTATTTTAAACTTATTATCTGTTAAGTACCTAAAGTACGTTTTCTTTTCTAACTTTTTTGAAGGACCAAACTCAAAATGTAATGGAAACACTAGACTTGTTGTTCTTAGTTTAGATTTTTTAAAATCCTGAGGGAATTCTTCTAAAAAGGTTACTTTCTCATTTTGTACAAAATATTTATTGTCTTTTGGACTATATGTATTCCATTGAAATGAGAAACCGTATTTTACTCTTATTAAATTTGAATTTTTCAATAGTCTTGTTTTCCAATTCCATCCTAATTCTATAAACCGAGAGCCTCCTATTTCATAAGGCGAATTGTTTAAGTCCTTTCCTTTTATTATCGCATTATTTAAGCCTATTGCAAATAAAAGATCGTTTGTGGTTCTTAAATCGTATGGTCGCTCATATTCTTTTCCTTTTATTTTAAATCCATTTTTCCCTGGGCCAAAAGTAATTTCAAACGTACTAGATTTATTGTCTTCTGGGGTATAATTAGAATCGTTTCGTTTTAACAACTCTATTTCATTATCTATTATAGCAATTCTATTTTCAATGTTTAAGGCCCTCTTTTCTGCCATTTCTTTTTTTAACTTACTCGCTTCTTCTAAAGTTATCTCCTCTTTATCTAAACGGATATTAATCCCTTCTACTTCCTGTTTTAAAAGCTCTCGCTCTTCATTATGAATTTGTGTTTTTGTTTCTTCTAAACTTTTAATTTTTTGATTTGATGTTTGATTTTGTATAGTGTCTTGAGCATTTAATTGTAATGTACAGATACTAATAACTAATAAAACTAAGTACTTTGTAATTGTTTGCATAACTGTTCGTTTTTTTTTCCTAAATATTCTAAAGGAATGATGATTAATAATTTGATTTGATGTTTATTAAATTTTGAAATGAAGTATCCTCTCTCCCTATTTGGGCGATATTTCAATTCTATTATGTTCTTTGGTTTATAGTTCTTCTGCCTAATACCAGGCAAGCTAATTCTTTTTACGTTCTACAACAGCTGTTCTTACAGTTTTATACCCGGACTTAATCGTTTCGAACACCCGTTCTCTAAATGATTGTTCTAGTTCATTTTCGACATCGAAAAGCAAACTATTAGCATCAACAACTCTAATACTATTCGTTTCAGAACGTCTTTTAAAAATCTCTTTTTGCGCTTTATTTAGTAATGCGTCTATTTCAGCTTCAGAAATATTATTCTTATTCGCTTTTAATTCTTGTATTTGCGCTGCAACTTCATTTACCTTTTGAGTTTCAAAATTATCTGTATTGTTTTTTCCATTTAGAGCTACAACTTTAGCTATAGAATGAACTTCTAATTCCTCACTAATGACCGATTTGCCTTGTATAGTCCTTTTTCTATTTTCTACAACTTCTTCTTTATAACCCTTTGCAACTTTTTGTTGCTGTTGAATCCCCTTAATAAGCACTCTGTTTTTTTCAACCTCTTCTTTTTCTTGAATCTGATTTTCCTTATTAATAACTATTTTTTCTTTAGCTTCTTCTTCAAAAACAATACTATTAATTTCCTTTTTAATTTCAACTTTGTCTTTTGTTTTTACAATTACTGGTTTTGTAGTCTCATTTATTTTGAAAAACAGACTACTTACAAGTAAAACACCCGCGAAACTTGCGGCCAAACCCAAAATCCAAAACGGTTTATTGTTTTTCTTTTTCTTTAAGCCATCTAGTTTATCGTCTAACTTCTCCCAAGCCATTTCACTGGGTGTAATGGTACGCTTATTTAGCTTATCCCTTATCTTTTCATCAAACTTAATTGGTGCCATTGTTTATATTGTTTAATTCGTTTATTTTCTGTTTTAATAATTTTCTTGCTTTAAAAAGTTGAGATTTAGAAGTTCCTTCACTAATATTTAAAAGCGCAGCTATCTCATTATGTTTATAACCTTCTACTGCGTACATTACAAAAACGACTTTATAACCTTCTGGTAATTGATCGATTAATTTTTGTATTTGCTCAACTTCTATTTCTGATTCTATATTATTAAAGGTTTTTGTATCTTTTTCTATTAATTCATCTTTAAATTCTAATGTTTTTTTTTGCCTTAAAAATGAAATAGATTCTCTTACCATTATTCTTCTAATCCAACCTTCAAAACTGCCTTCATTTCTATAACTTTTTAAATTAGTAAATAATTTTAAAAAACCATTTAACATGGCTTCTTCTGCGTGTTGTAAATCTTTAATATAATATCGACACACGCTTAACATCTTAGGCGCATATAACTCGTACAATACGTGTTGTGCCTCACGGTTGTGTTGGATCGCTTTTTTTATAAGCTTAGTTTCGTTTTTATAAAATTGAATAACTTTCAAGAATAATCACTTTTTATTATGGTCTTCTATTAGGTAAGACGCAAAAACATAATAAATGGTTGCCTTAATATTTAAAAAAAATTATTTTTTCCTATTAATTACATAATTTACCATTAATTCTAATGATTTTTTATATTCTGATTCTGGGTATTTTTGTAGAATTTTCAAGGCTTCAGATTGAAATGATTTCATTTTCGTAACAGCATAATCCAAACCTCCATTATTTTTAACAAAATGAATGACTTCATTTACTCGTTTCTTATCCTTATTATGATTTTTAATAGAATTAATTAACCAACTTTTATTTTTTTTTGAAACAGTATTTAAAACATAAATTAACGGCAATGTCATTTTTTGCTCTTTAATGTCTATTCCTGTTGGCTTACCAATACTTTGTGTTCCATAATCAAACAAATCATCTTTAATTTGAAAAGCCATTCCTATAAGCTCTCCAAATTTGCGCATAGTTTCAACAACTTCTGTATTTGGTTTTACTGAAGCAGCTCCTAAACTACAACATGCAGCAATTAATGTCGCAGTTTTTTGCCTAATAATATCATAGTATATCGACTCAGTAATGTCTAACTTACGAGCCTTTTCAATTTGCAATAACTCTCCTTCACTCATTTCTCTTACTGCCACAGATATTATTTTAAGCAAATCGAAATCATTATTATCTATTGAAAGTAATAACCCTTTGGATAATAAGTAATCTCCAATCAATACTGCTATTTTATTTTTCCATAATGCATTTATTGAAAAAAAGCCTCTCCTTTGGTTACTATCATCTACAACATCATCATGAACCAACGTTGCTGTATGTATTAACTCTATTACAGAAGCTCCTCGGTATGTACGTTCACTTACTTCTCCATTAGAAACCATTTTAGCCACCAAAAAAACAAACATAGGTCGCATTTGCTTTCCTTTACTATTAACTATATAATGTGTTATTCTATTTAATAAAGCAACTTTAGATGACATAGCTAGTCGAAATTTTTGCTCAAAAAGCTCCATTTCAAATGCTATTGGTTGTTTTATTTCTT
>JAHDGB010000122.1 GCA_020627885.1 Flavobacteriaceae bacterium
TATAGATTTAATCTAACTTCAAAACCTATAGCATCAGAAATAGCGTCATTTTTCAGATCTCCCATAAGGCTTTGAGACTTATAATTAATATTCCATAAAGTGCGGTCTATTTTAAATTTTGTAGTCATATAGCGTTCTTCATAATTAATTTCTGCTTGAAAATCTATAGGTCGTGTTATATCTTTTATCGTTAAAAAAGCCATTATTTTTAAATGCGAGTCGTCATGATATTGGGTTTTATCTATAACCAATTTTGCTGTAGGATATTTTTTTACATCAAAAAAATCTTCATTTTTTAAATGTTCAGTAAGCCCTTCATTACCTCTAACGGTTTCCATATCTGTACTTTTTAAAGTATTTAAATCTATTATAAATGATCCGCCTGTAATTTTTCCATTGTTTTTAATAAAGTAGCCTTCTTTAAATTGTACTAAACCAAAGTGGCCTCCAAAATAGAATGTATAGTCACAAGACCATTTTAATTCACTTTTATTACTATTAATGTTGAGCTGTTCTGGTGCAAGTGAATGCAATTTTTGTGTATGAGAATATGCTATTGAACAAATTGTAAATAATACAAATAAGACCTGTTTTTTCATGGGTTTGCTTTTTTAATTTTTTATAAAACTATACTGGCTTTAAATAAAAAATGTCAAAAAAGTGTAAAAGAAGTGTCAACAGTTGCAAAAATTCATGAAATTGTATGTTATTTACAGTGATTATGATCAAAAAAAGGATTTACTTATATGGTAGTTTAGCTGTTTTTGTTCTTCTTATTGGAGTCTTTTTTCCATCAAAAGCAAAAGAAGAAACGTTTTCTGAAACAGTAAAAATTTCATTGCGTGATATTGGTAATAAATTATTATTAACCAATGAAGACTCTACATCTTTGGTATTACCAATAAAGGAAATAAGTCAACTTAAATACAGACTATCTTTTGATGAAAAATTGTTTTTAGAACCCAGTCACGTAGTTTCTATTGTTGAAGAAAGCTTTCAAAAATCAACTTTACCAGATAACTATCGTGTAATAGTTTCTCATTGTGAAGACAAAGAAGTTGCTTATAGTTACGCAATGAGTGAAAAATTGGAGAGTACTATTATTTCTTGTTCAGGGAGGGTACTACCTAGAAGCTGTTATATTATAGATTTTCGTTTTATAGGTAATACAACATCAGTTTTAAACAAGCGAAATGTATTACTTATTTTATTCCTTTTTACTTTTGTTATTGTTGTATTTGATTTTTTACTTAATAGGAGAAAAGAAGATAAATTGTTAGAAGAAAGAAGTAAAAAACTTAATCTTGGAAGTTTTCAGTTTTACCCAGAGCAAAATAAATTAGTAAAAGCAGCTGTTGAGGTTAGTTTGTCTAAAAAGGAATGCGAGTTACTGACTATTTTTGTTGCCAATCCAAACCAAATTATAAAACGTGATGAATTAACTAAAAAAGTTTGGGAAGATAACGGTGTTTTTGTGGGTAGGAGTTTAGATACTTATATTTCTAAACTTCGTAAGAAACTAAAAGATGATGAATCTATTAAGTTAACCAATATCCATGGTGTGGGCTATAAATTAGAAATAAACCGCTAGAAAATTAAGCTTAATTTGCTGTTGGTGAAATAAGAGAAAATCATTTTTACATGTATAGATGTCTTACATTCTAATATTTAAACTATAAGGAGTGTTTAATCGATTAAATGCATATAATTTTGTTTAACTGTAAAAAAAGAATTATGTTTATATACCTACTTATAAATATGAAACTAATGTTTAGTTTAAATAAATAATCAAACCCCAATTTATTATGAAAAAAAGAAATCAATTATTAATCTTACTAATTTTGCCTATTCTATTAATTGGATGTAATAAAGAAGATTCTGAAAATGAGTAGATTACGAACATAGTCAGTTCGGAATATTTATATTTTATATCGGGAAAGATTAATGGAGAAAACTTTATATATGGACAACGGTTAGATGATACTGTACTTAATTTTCAAGAGATATATAGTATTCCTTTAGAAGCGGCTACTTGTTCTTACTCTAGTGATCAGGGGTTAGATTTAAAAGTTAATTATGGAAGCTCTTTTTACCCAAATTTTGATAATGAAGATACTCAACCAACATTTAATTTTGATTTTCTTCGATTTTATAGATGTTCAGATACACAAGAGTCATATGAAATCTTTAATGATATGTTTTCTGTTAGTGCATACGATTTTTCAATCAATGATGAAGAATCGGGAATCATGAAACAAATTGGAATAAGTTATTCTCCAATAGCAACTGAAGATGAACATTATACTTCATATAACGGTGATCAATCAAATAGTACATTTAAAATTACTGCAAGTCAGGAAAATAATGATTATTTGTTGGGGAATTTGATTACTGTAAAACAAATAATTGAAGGTGATTTCTCTGTTAAATTATATAAAGAAGGCAGTAATTCAGAATTTGTAGAAATAACGGATGGGAAGTTTAAAATTACTATATCAAAATAATTTTTATCAAAAATCTCTTTTTGTAGCGACTACATTTAATATTTATTTAGAGTAATGTAGATCGTGTTGTATCATTAATATTAATTAAAACACGCTTTTTATCGATTATGTAAGTACTTGTTTTTAAATGACTAATAGTTTAAAGCTATTTGACTAACTATGATAATATACACAATTTGAGGTAAAAATATTTATTCTTAAAATAAGAAATTTTCATTGCATAGATGTGTTATTAAAAAAAGAGTTTCGATATAGAAAAATTATGCAGTTTTTACATTTAAAATATAAAATCAATATAGATGAGTAGTTTATACACAAAAATTTCTGCGAGTATTCCTGAAAATTTAACTAATCCAACTAAATCTTTTACAAAACATGTATGGTTATCTGTTTTTGGATTACTACTTTTTATTGGTTTATACTTAGGTTTGACTATTTGGTTTGGTTTATTGGCTTATAACTTATTTATAGATGCTAATTCTTTTGATGGTCATTTTGTAAACTATTTGTTAGCTATAGGATTTTGTTTTTTATCTATTTTCATGGCTAAATCACTTTTTTTTCTTAATAAAAGAGAAGAAAATCCTATCCATAGGTATGTAAATGAGAAAGAAGAACCTGTACTATTTGATTATTTATACAAATTAGCTGACGAAGCTGGAGCACCACGACCTCATAAAGTATTTTTGACTGATAGGGTAAATGCTAGTGTATCTTATGATATATCACTAATAAACTTATTATTTCCGTCAAAAAAGAATTTAGAAATAGGTCTTGGCTTAGTAAATGTACTTAATCTAGGAGAGTTTAAAGCTGTTTTGGCTCATGAATTTGGTCATTTTGCACAACGCTCTATGCTGCTTGGTCGTTATGTTTATGTTGCTCAGCAAATAGCGGCGAGAATTGTAGGCAAACGAGATGGGTTTGATACCTTTCTAGCAGGCCTATCTAGTATAGATATAAGAATTGCCTGGATAGGTTGGGTTCTTTCTATTTTAGTATGGTCAATTCGATCACTTATAGAAACTTGTTTTAGTATTGTAGTTGTTGCTGAAAGAGCACTTTCGAGAGAAATGGAATTTCAAGCAGATTTAGTTGCTGTGTCTTTAACAGGAAGCGACGCACTTATTAATGCCTTATACAAATTACAAATTGCTGATCAGGCTTACTCCAATAGTCTAGAGTGTTTAAATAAAGAATTGTCTGAGAAAAAAGCAGTTAAGGATATGTATGCACTACAAACAAATTATATACATAAAATGGCTAAAATTTTAGATGATGCCAGTTATGGAAAATCACCAGAAATACCAAAAATAGCTCCAGAAGAGAATAGAATATTTACTTCTAATAAGTATAATCCACCTCAAATGTGGGCCACGCACCCCGCAGATATTGATAGAGAGAATAATGCTAAGAAAACCTATATATATGAACCCATAGATGGAAAATCATCTTGGAACTTGTTTTCTAATCCCAATACTTATCGTGAAGAGATGACAGCTCGGCTTATTAAAACAACAAATGTAGAGGCAGAATTGTTAGATAATGAAGAGGCATTAAAAAAACAAGACAATGAATATTTTAATTGGACTTTTTTAGAATCTAAATACCATTCTGTATTTTTTGGACGATTTGCTTTCTTAAATTTTAATACTCATGAAGAACTATTTCAAGCAAATGTTAGCGTTCAAGACATTAAAAATAAATTGGATAGCATCTACCCAAAAAGATTAGGAGAAAAAGTAAGCTTATTACAAGAAATTAAAGAAGAGATTCAAGCACTTATAATTAGCAAAAACGAGTCAATAACTGTCGAAAAAAGACGTGTATGGCATCGAGGAAATCAAATTAAACGAAAAGAAATACCTATAATATTAAAGGCTTTAAGAGAAGAGGAAAAACAAATACATAATGACTTGTCAAAACACGATATTTTGTGTCGTACATTACATTATAAAGCAGCTGAAACAATAGATGTAAATTGGAGTAAGCAACTTAAGTCTCTTACAGGTTTAGTGCATTATAGTGAGCATACCATAACAAATATAAAAGATGTAGCAGGAAAGTTTAATAATGTTCTAAATATTGCTTTAGCAGATGGCAGAGTGTCTTCTTCTGAACTTGTAGATATACTTAGTGTTTCTAATGATTATTATAACTCAATAAGACGTGTCTATAAACACAGTGCTACATTATCTTTAAACTCGAAGCTATTAAAAAATATGAAAATAGAAAGCTATCAAGAAGCTTTCGAAGAGTTTAAATTACAGCCACCAACAAAGGAAAACATAGACAATTGGATTAATGTAATAGAAGGCTGGTCTTCTGTAGCATTAAGAGCTTTACAAAAACTAAGAAACGAAGCTTTAGAACTTTTATTAGACACAGAAGAAGAAGTGAAGCAGGCTTATCTTGGCAACAAAAGTTTAGAACCAATAATAAATACTATTTCCTTACCAGAAGAATACGACCTATTTGGACCAGGAAAAGAACGAAACATTCAAAGAAAATTAGGAGTTTGGGATCGATTTTTTACAGGAGATGGTTTACTACCCTCTATAGCAAAATTCACTGTCGCTGCTGGAATTTTATTTGCAGCTATTTTTTATGGTAATAATTCTCAAAAACTACCTTTATATATATATAATGGATTACAAACTAATGTTAAGGTACTCATTGATGGTCAGTCAATAGAATTGGAAGCTAATAAAAGCGCACCTCTCCAATTAAATTATGGCCAGAAATACCATGTAAAAACAGTATCTCTAGATAATGCAATTATAGAAGAAGTTGATCTATCTTTTGATAAGCATTCTGCATTTGTATATAATATAGCCAATTCAGGAGTGTTTGTTAAATATCTTATTTATTATGGTGCTACCAATGTAGTAGGCTCTAATTTTGATTCGCAAAATACTATTTTAGGAGCAAAACGATGGTTTGCAGTAAATGCAGATTATATCCTAGAAGAACCACCTTCTTCAATTTCATTATCATCTGGTAGTAGTGGAGAAACTAAAGAAGTTATTCAGGCTTATAGCAACGAAAATGTAGATGGGTTGTTATCCTCAATTGAGGACAAAGTTGTTAAAGAAAAAATAATAAAATCTCGAAGTTTATGGGATAATGAGAAAAGTAAAAATATAACAACATGGTTGTATTATTTAAATACTGTAGAAGGAGGAAAAGAAATAGTCAAATCTCGTTTATTAAGAAATCCAAAAGAATTAGTAAGTTTAAGAGCAATGCAAGAGTTAACAGATTCTTTGTCGCACAAAACGGTTTGTGAAAGGCATGCAAAATTGGCTATTGATAATCCTGATAATGCCGATTTTTATTATTTATCAGTCAGATGTATAGAGGATGAAGAGTTAAAAGGTTTTAAGTTTATTGAGGGTCATAAAAAATGGAAAGATCATAATTGGTTGGCGTATGCTTCTGCTCAAACATTTTTAGAAAAAGACAATTTTGAAGCAGCATATAATGCTTATAGTATTGCAGCAAAAGATAATGCCAGTTTATCTGAAGTAGTAGCAATTAATTCAGAACGTATCAAGCGTTTTTTGAATAATAAAGTAAATAAGAATACTTATAAAACTGTAGTAGAAAATAGTGATATTACCTATTACAAAAATTTAGAAACGGGAAATCTTGAAGATGCCGAATTAAATGTAAATTATATTTATTATTTGATACATAAAGGGAAATTAGAAGAAGCTTATAAATTGATGCAAAAATATAAAGATGTTAAACCTTATTCTTTACAGTTATTAGGCGCATCGAATGGTGCTACAGGAAAAATGAAAGAAGAGGCGTTAAATGCAGCTAATTTAGAGATGTTAAATTTAAATTCGGTATGGTCAACAATTGCTATAGCCGTTAACCAAAATAAAGATTACAAGCCCTATTTAAGTATTTTTGAACCATTAGACTTAGAGGAAGGGTATTTTGACAAGTTAATTAGCCATATAAAGCAAAAGCAAATTAAAGCCACAGAAAATCACCTTAAAAAATTAAGTTTTAGATGGAGAGCTCAAGCCTATTCTATGGCAAATTCTATACATAATGGAGATGTTCCTAAAAAATGGAAAAATATAGCTTCAACAATACTTTTTGCAAATGAAAAGCCATATATAAAATTATAGTTAAAAAAATAACTCTGAAGCATCTTTATTTTACAGAGTAATTTTTTTAATCTATAAAATTACGTTAAATATTGTTATTGTAGTTAGCTATTTATAACCGTTATTAAATTATTATGTTTCTTTTTAGAGGTAACATACATTACTTACTTTATGTTTCATAAAATTTATTTAGTAATCTAAATAACTATACTATAAAAGTATGATTAATATGATTAAGTCTGTATTTAGTTTAGACAATATTATTTGTAGACGAAATCTATATATTGTATCGACCAATAGTAAATCACTAAAACAAGCTGTATATTTATATTACAAATTTAAATGAAGGTTGTTACTCAATATAATATGCTAAATAACAAAAAAAGCACAGACAAGTTTAATGAAATATGGAATGGATATAAAAATTATTTGTTAGCTTTTATAAAAACAAAAGTTAATGATGTTGATACAGCAGAAGATATATTACAAGAGGTTAGTATAAATCTATATGATGCTATAACTAGAAATACAGAAATCAGAAATTATAAAAATTGGCTGTTTCAAGTTACAAGAAATACAATTGCTAATTATTATAGAGATTATGAAA
>JAHDGB010000005.1 GCA_020627885.1 Flavobacteriaceae bacterium
TGAAATGGGTAAAGGCGAAAAGCAAACATTAAAATTCATTAAAAAGTAAGTTAATCTTTATCTCCCTCCTTTAAAGAAAAGATAATACACTAACTTCTTATAAGTTAAAAACTCAGGATTGAATTCAATCCTGAGTTTTTTGAAACTTACACACTTTATGAGGTAGTGCCAATTATTTTTTATTTAGACTTATAAAACTCATATTTGGCGAGTTCTATTTTACTTATAACGTTTTTAAATATGTAATGCTCTATCTTCTGTAGCAGCTAAAGCTGCTTCTTTTATTGCTTCAGTAAACGTTGGGTGGGCATGAGACATACGAGAGATATCTTCGGCACTAGCTCTAAATTCCATAGCTACTACGGCTTCAGCAATTAAATCGGCACAACGCGCTCCAATCATATGAACGCCTAAAATTTCATCGGTAGTTTTATCGGCTAAAATTTTCACAAAGCCATCTATATCCATACTTGCTCTTGCTCTTCCTAAAGCTCGCATTGGAAACTGACCAACTTTGTAATCCTTTCCTTCAGCTTTTAATTCTTCTTCTGTTTTACCTACAGCCGCTACTTCTGGCCATGTATAAACAACTCCTGGAATTAAATTATAATTAATATGTGGTTTTTGCCCTGCAATAGTTTCGGCAACAAAAACTCCTTCTTCTTCTGCTTTATGTGCTAACATTGCTCCTTTAACAACATCACCAATTGCATATATATTAGAAGCACTGGTTTGTAAGTGCTCATTAACCTCAATTTGTCCTCTATCTGTTAATTTAACGCCAGCTGCTTCTGCATTTAATCCGTCCGTGTATGGACGCCTACCAACTGAAACTAAACAATAGTCCCCTTTTATCTCTACTTCTTCTCCTTTTTTATTATCTGCTTTTACAATAACTTCTTTTCCTTTTCGCTCTACAGATTTTACTTTGTGAGACATGTTCATTTTAAACTTCGCTTTCTTAAAGACCTTATTAAGCTCTTTAGACAAACCAGCATCCATAGTAGGGATAATACGGTCCATATACTCAACTACTGTAACTTCTGCTCCTAGGCGTCTATATACCTGCCCTAGTTCTAAACCAATAACTCCTCCTCCAATAACAATTAAATGTTTAGGAATTTCTTTTAACTTTAAAGCTTCAGTAGAAGTTATAATACGTTCTTTATCTAATTTGATAAATGGTAAATTAGACGGTTTAGATCCAGTAGCAATAATCGTGTTTTTTGCCTCAATTTCTATTGTCTTTTTCCCAGAAATTGTAATATGAGTTGCATCTTTAAAAGCTCCCACTCCTTCATAAACATCGATATTATTTTTCTTCATTAAGAAATCAATACCTCCAGTAGTTTGATCGACCACTGCTTGCTTACGGGCTATCATTTGTTTTAAATTTACTTTTATCTCACCTGGTATATCGATACCATGCGTTTCAAAATGTTTAATAGCATCGTCATAATGATGAGATGAATCTAAAAGTGCTTTACTAGGAATACAGCCTACATTTAAGCAAGTTCCCCCTAATGTAGAATACTTTTCGATTATTGCTGTTTTCATACCCAGTTGTGCGCAACGTATTGCTGCCACATATCCTCCTGGTCCTGAGCCTATAACGGCTACATCGTATTTACTCATATTATATTTTTTTTATCATCCTCTCTATTTCCTTTTGGCTATCTATACAGAAGTGAATCTTATTTAATAAATTTTGATTAGATATTACTAAAACTGATTGCAAAATTAGCATTTTAATTTATAAATGGTTTAATTTTTACTTTCAATATCTTTAATTACCCAATTGAGTTCAGCATCTATGTCATTTAATCTATCTTGTCGAGTGGGTTTCATAATAATATCTGCTTTAACCCCATAGCCATCTGGTGTGATTTTTTGAGGGGCGTCTATTTGCATCATTCCCATGCTTATTTTTACCTTAGTATTTGGCAATTCATATTTTTTAAATATTCCAGCAACAGTGCCATTATATGCCCCTCCGGTTTCTTCTCCAACAAAAGTCGCACGTTTATTTGCTTTAAGGTGTGTTGATAATATAGATGAAGCCGAAAATGAATTACCGTTAATTAAAACATATATTTTCCCTTTAAAGTTTAAAGGGTTTGGTTTTTGTAATTTCGAATACCTAAATTTATAATACAACTTTCCATTTCTCTTTTTCGTTTTTATTAAATTATGCACTGCAATAACTGGAGATAAAACCCCTGCAATGACTTTTACAATACTAGGAGTTGTATTAGTCATTAACATTTTTAAAAGGGGAATACGGCTATTTACCTCACTCTCATTAATAAAAATAAAATCTTTATTTGTTAAATAAGAATACAGATTATTAATCTCTGATAAGCGCCCTCCTCCATTGTCTCTTAAATCGATAATTAGGTTTTTAATTTTTAAAGACTCTACTTTTTCAAAACTTTCTTTATAAAAATCTTTATATGGACCACGAGTAAAACCTCGTATACGCATGTATGCTATAGAACTATCCTTTCCTTTTAAACTAAAATGCCTGGTATAAAGTTTTTTTGAATGAATATATCCATATTTTTTATTGTCTTTCCTCTCTTTCTTAGCCTCTATTTTTTTTTCTTTTTTTTGCAGTTTACTTAATCTTTTATGTTTTTTATTTACTCTTTTAATTAAGAATGAATCTTTTTGTTTCTTTTCTTTCTCTATTCTTCTAAACATTCTTGAAAAAACAGAATCTTTAGCTTTAAAAGTAATATTAAGACTATCTACAAACCCTTTATCTTTATAATAAAAATTTAAAAACCTTGAGCCAACAAATGAATGATACAAAGTCGTATTATAACCATCTGTAGCTATTAAATTATTATATTTCTTTACTAATTTATCGACTTGTTCCTCCCCTATTTTTAAAACTTGACACCCTACAAGTGTAGAATCATTTCCTAATGAGCGTTTTACCCATATTTTATCTTCAACAGATTCAAAATCGAGTTTATTAAGCTCAAATTTTTTTTCTTTATAAAATTTACGCTGTGCTTTAGTGAGACGTTTATGTGGTGGGCTAACAGAAATATGTCCTTGCTTTACTTCCCTTATTACTGGGGCCAATTTCTCATAAAACGCTTTACTTGTTAATCGTTTATTTATCGCTCTTTTTAAACTATCAAATTTAAAATCTAAAGCTATTTTTGAAGTGTATTGGTATAATCTTGGATGATTTCTTTTTAGCTGTTTATATGCTTTATTTACGTCTTCGTGCAATGTTTCGATACTATGAAGTTTAGAAACAATAACATTATGTTTTTTAACAGAAGTACAAGAGGTTAAAATTATGTAAACACAAAATAAAAGCTTTCTCATTTATATAATTATCATTTTTTAATAATGCCTCTTTTTTTACAAACCTGTAAAAGAAATAGTGAAAATTTCTATTTAAATAGTCTGGAAAATAAAAATTAATAGAATTCAATATTTCTACAAAAACTAAATATAGCTAGCATTTTATGCATACTCAAATATATAATAATTAAAATACTAGAAAACTTAACTAAAAATCCATTTTTTAAGTCTTAGAATTAGTAGGGTTTTGAACATCTAATTAAACTAAAAAAGAAAAGCGGATCTAAACATCCGCTTTATAATTTTAAATAAAAACGAATATCATTTAAAGCGTCTTTTAGAGTTCCAAAGAACAGCTTTTGTATTTTTAAATGTTTTTGATTTAATTTCAGGTTTGTTACTCTTAACTAATCCTTTGTTAATCATAATAATAGTGTTTTGGGGTTTTATTAGCGCGCAAAATTAATTTAAATTTAAAATACAATTAAACAAATTAACATTACTTTAACTTATTATGCAATTTCAACAGTATAAAAAACAATGATTATTTTAGTTAAGAGGAATTAAACACTACAAATCTGTCAACCTTCTAATAGTTTATTTTGACATACCATCTTTCAACATTTTTTAACCATGAATAGTATTTTATAACTGAGAATCAAATGTATCACCGTAACCTTTCCTGAATCAAAATCTTTTAATAAGATATTAGAATATAAAGTTAAAGAAGTATGAAACCCAAATGGGCGAAAACTCACATTAACCATATTAAACAATCAATATATTACAAGCCATTCTATTTTTATTAGCTCTAAATTTTGGTAGAATTTAAATACAGTTTAATCAAATATTGCTTATTTGAGAGGGTAAATAATTATTGTATTTAATTACAAATAAATCTATTACTTCGATAATTCAAGTTTACTATTCTCTTTGTGAAACATAATATCTTTAAATAGCTCAGGGCTTTCTTTAACAATATCCACCTGTTGGTTAATAATTTGATAACGATTTTTTAAATTGAATTTTTTATTTAACTCTTGGTAAAACTTGTTAAGTGCCCCATCACCCCATGCAGCATCTGATGAATCGAAAATATAAAAATTTTCTAAAATTTTGTTTTACACTTTTAATACTCAACCTATGTAACGTTTAAGCTTTTTACCTTCTATATCCAACTTTCCTTTATTTTCAAGAAATGAAATGTGATATGCTCTCTAGTATCTTCTAGTAACTGTTCTGTAATACTTGCAATGATCTAGAACTACAGACTACGACAAATTGAGCATCACTGATCGTAAGTTTTCTGAGGGGGCCATACCTTTTTAAGATTACTGTATCTAATATCTAAGCCTGTACTAAATTTTTCTCCTTCGGTTATAACTTCTAATGTTTCATAAAGAAACGTATTACTCATCTTCTTACCTTTTAAAACCGGAAATATTTTCTCTTTCAATTTTTCTATATCAATATCAATAGATTTGTAGTCATATACACAGATAATCTCGTATTTAAAGGCATATAAAAACTTACCATCTTATAATTGATAAAATAATTCGTCATTATCTGAGACTAGTGGACGTCGTTTAAACAAGATTTTAAGTGATTAAGATCTCTGTTTTCTGCTATTTAAAAAGCAAAAGCTCTTTTTTCATTTTATTATGAGGAAAAAACCTCTTCATCGTTTTTAAAGCTCTTAAATTCAATCATATAACCATTAGGATCTGTAATAAAAAAGGATAAATGTTCTCCTATCTTATGTTCCATAAAAGTAACTTCAGTGGTTACCTCTTCATTTGATTGAAAAAGTTTAGTGTATAATTTCCCCCATTCGTCTACAGGTATGATTACACCAAAATGAAAAGATGGTAATACATTATTACCTAACCTATAATTTCTAAAATCGAAATTAAAAGAACCGGCCTCTGTAAATGTTAATTGGTTGCCGTATAAATTAATATCTGCCCATTTATCTGCTTGTCTACCTTGAGATGCACCTAAAATAGAGGTGTAAAAAAGTTTTGTAGTTTCTATGTTCTTGCAAGGTAATGCTAAGTGAAATTTTGTTTTCATAATTATTAAAATTTTAAATCAGTTTTAATTTTCAACACAAGATCATCTTCAAAATCGTCATAAATTTCTTTAAATGAAATATAAAATGCTTTCCTTATAGGAGATTAATCTTTTTTAAGTCACATTCATATAATACCGAACGGATTTATCTCTTCAAAAATAATATCATTATTATTCTCTAAAGTAAATGAGAAATGCCTCTTAGAATAAGATTTAAAAATTGCCCTTTCCATCATATAAAATTATTCATTAATAGAAATTTCATCATCAAAATCATTATTATGCTCTTCCATAGCTTTAACTAAACGTTTTCCGATTTTTACTAAATAGATAGTATCTTCTGTTCTCACTTCAACAGCTTCTATTATTTCTTTTTTAGCATTTCTAAATGAAATAATATGTCCGTCATCATAACCATCTGGGTATTTATTTACTAAAAGATCTAATATGTCTTCATTTAGTTTCTTAAAATCTACTATTATTCTTTTCATTATTGAATCTATTAAAAATTTTAGTTAAGATTTTACATATCTAATAAATAGGCAAAAATCAAAGGGACAACTATGGTAGCATCACTTTCTATAATAAATTTAGGTGTGTCTATATCTAATTTTCCCCAAGTAATTTTTTCATTAGGCACCGCTCCACTATAGGATCCATAACTTGTAGTTGAATCACTTATTTGGCAGAAATAACTCCAAAAAGGCGTTTCTGGTTGCTCCATATCTTGATATAACATGGGCACCACACAAATAGGGAAATCTCCTGCAATACCTCCTCCTATTTGAAAGAATCCTATGCCTTTTTCAGAATTATCTGTGTACCAATTTGCTAGAAAAGTCATATACTCAATCCCAGATTTTATAGTACTTGCTTTCAATTCTCCTTTAAGGACATAGCTCGCAAAAATATTCCCCATGGTACTGTCTTCCCAACCTGGACAAATAATAGGTAAATTCTTTTCTGCTGCTGCATACATCCATGAGTCTTTCAAATCAATTTCATAGTATTCTTCAAGCACTCCAGACAACAACATTTTGTACATATACTCGTGTGGTAAAAAACGATCGCCATTAGCCTCTGCTCCTTTCCAAATCTTAACAATGTGTTTTTGCAAACGTCTAAAAGCTTCCTCTTCTGGAATACAGGTATCTGTAACACGATTTAATCCTTTTTCAAGTAATTCCCATTCGTCTTGAGGAGTTAGATCACGGTAGTTAGGTACTCGCTTATAGTGAGAATGTGCTACCAAATTCATTATATCTTCTTCTAAGTTTGCTCCTGTACAAGAAATAATCTGTACTTTATCTTGACGAATCATCTCTGCTAAGCTTTTACCCAATTCTGCAGTACTCATAGCACCAGCCATAGAAACTAACATCTTAGCGCCAGAGGCTAATTGAGCTTCATACCCTTTTGCCGCATCTACTAAGGCAGCCGCGTTGAAATGTAAATAATGGGTTTCTATAAATTTAGAAATCGGACCTTTAGTACTCATCGTCTTCATTGAATTTTTTGGTGTTATTTTTTAAAGTTACTTCGTAATGGTTATCAAAGTCGTCTTCTATTTCATTTTCTTGAAACTTATAACTTAGCATTTTATAATAAAGTTTTGCTGCTAAGAAATCTGAGGATTTATCACCCTTGTTAGGACATAATTCTACGATATCAAAACCTACCACGTTCTTTTCTTTAAATACTTGTTTTAAATACTCAAGCGTTTCATACCATAGTAGCCCTCCCGGCTCAGGTGTGCCAGTACTCGGCATAATTGAGGGATCAAAAACATCAAGATCTATAGTGATAAAAACGTTCTCTGTCATTTGATCTATAGAGGTATCCATCCAAGAATCATCGTTTACCATCTCATGAGCAAAATAAGTTTTCTCTCTGTCCATTACAGTAGTTTCAACACTATCCATAGAACGTATACCTACTTGTATTAAATTCATAGTCTGACTGGCTTCATATACTGCACAAGCATGATTGTAACTAGACCCTTCATATTCTTTTCTTAAATCTGCATGAGCGTCTAATTGAAGCACAGTTAAGTTGTTATAACACTCATTAAAAGCTCTAATTGTTCCTATAGATATGGAGTGCTCACCTCCAAAAATGGTCACAAATTTGTTCTTTTTTATAAATTTTTTTGTTATATCGTGTACCGCTGTGACCATAGTTTCTGGCGAACTATTTTCAGTCACAGAATCAGCTAAATAAACACCTTGTTTATATACTTCTGTTTCAGTCTCAATATCATATAATTCCATATTCTCTGATGCATTTAAAAATGCTTCAGGACCTTTGTCTGCACCTTTTTGCCATGTACTTGTACCATCGTAGGGAACTGGTATTAATACGATTTTTGCATTTTCTAGTTTACCTAACTCTTTTGGAATACCAGCGTATGTATTTGTTTTCATTTTATTAAAATGTTTTCTTTAGTATGATAATTTTATAGTTTCTGAATCTTCACCATTTGGATTATTAGTTTTAGAGAAATTGGTATTAATTCCATAATCATATCCTAAAATTGATAGTAATTGTTCCGATGTTTGTTGTTCTGAAAATACAGAAGTATTAAGTTTTCCATCGCCATCTCGATCTATAAGAATATGTTTTGGTGTAGGAATCAAACAGTGTTGCAAACCTCCAAAACCACCTATGGTTTCTTGGTAGGCTCCTGTATTAAAAAAACCAATGTATAATGGAATATCTTGATCGTATTTAGGCAAATAAATTGCATTCATATGTTGCTCACTATTATAATAATCATCACTATCACAGGTCAGACCTCCTAAAAGTACACGCTCATATTCCTTATCCCAACGATTAATAGGTAGCATAATAAAACGTTTATTAATTGCCCAAGAATCTGGAAGTGTAGTAATAAATGACGAATTAATCATATTCCATTTTTCGCGATCGTTTTGTTGTTTTTGATATAACACCTCATAAATAGCTCCTCCACTTTCTCCAACTGTAAAACTGCCAAACTCGGTAAAAATATTTGGCACAGCAACATTGTGTTCGTCACAAACTTGTTTTATCTGACAGATTATTTCGTTAATCATGTAAGCATAATCATATTCATATCCCAACGAATTTTTAATAGGAAATCCTCCTCCTATATTTAAACTGTCTAAAGTCGAGCATTCCTTTTTAAGCTTAACATACACTTTCATACATTTTAAAAGTTCGTTCCAGTAATATGCTGTATCGCGTATTCCGGTGTTAATGAAAAAGTGCAACATCTTAAGAGTTACTTTAGAATTGTCTTTGATTTGATTATTATAAAAAGACACAATGTTTTTATAACCTATTCCTAACCTAGACGTGTAAAATTCAAATTTTGGCTCTTCTTCAGAAGCGATACGTATGCCTACATTATATTTTCCCTTAACAACTTGATCAAAAAGATTAATCTCTTCGAAATTATCCAGAACCACAATGCAGTTTTCATGACCATTGTTAATAAGACGTGCAAGGTTATGAACGTATTGATTACGTTTAAAACCGTTACTAATAACATAGGTGTTTTCTGTGATTTTTCCTTGCGCCTTTAAATTTTCTACAATATCCACATCAAAAGCTGAAGAGGTTTCAATATGAATATCATTTTTCAATGCCTCATCAAGTATATGCTTAAAATGAGCACTTTTTGTACAGTAACAATAATTGTAGCTACCTGCATAGTTGTTTTCTTTTATAGCATCTGCAAACCAACTTTTTGCTCTATTAATATTGTTAGAGATTTTGGGTAAGTATGTAAACTTTAATGGAGCTCCATATTCTTTTATTAGCGTCATTAAATCGATTCCATGAAAGTTTAATTCATTTGTTTTTAGGGTGAACTCTTCCTGTGGAAAATCAAAAGTTTGATCTATAAGATCTATATATTTTGTCTTCATTCTATAGTAAGTAAAAAATTAGAAAATGTACGTTTTGCTCAGAAGAACAAATAAGTATATGTTTCTAAAAATTCAAATACGAAAAATAAACACAGTGTAAGGAGCAAAGCTATTTTGCCTCAAAAGAATAAATATAGTATTAGTTTCAGAAGTCAGCCTAATAATTCGGTTCTCTATCCCTAGAGCAGCTTTCGAAGTAGACTTCTTTATCCTTCTAAGCCCGAATATGAAAAAAGATTTCATTTCAAAAATGGCAATGCGTTCAGCTAATGAACTCATTATATAACAAACATAATAAAAAATAATTTAGTTTTTATTTTTTTTAAACAGGAGTAAAATCCTTATGCCCAGGTATTGTCTCTGGTATAGGTTCTTTTATATCTACACCCAAATGCAATATTCGAGTACCAGCTTCACAATTTGGTCTAATATTTTTACCTATTACTATACCATCTTTGTTCGCAATGATCTTATCCTTAACTTCTCCAAAAACATTATATATAATAGCTATTACTTGTCCTTTATTAATACGATCTGTAAGTTTAGGAAGCACATCTACTATACCCCCACTCTTAGAATATATCCAATATGAACTATTACAAACTGTAACATCTTTTGTTACTAAATCTTTTACTTCTCCTTCCAGCATTTCTAAATGTACCAATGTGTTTTTAATACCTTCTAAAGTAGCATTTATTAATGTATGTTGAAAAACACTAGGATTACCAATTTCTATAGTTATTGCTGGAATATTGTTTGAATTCGCCCATGCTCTTAAAGTACCTTCCTCGTCATATTTATTGACAATAATTTGTGTTTTTTGAAGGTATGCTAACTCTCTTGTTTGCTCATTATCAATATCTGAACGAATATAAAGACTATTTACTCTCCCATGACTCGCTGTATGTAGATCTAATAAATAATCAAACTTTTTAACAATTTTATTTACAAAATGATGTGCATAAATTTGACTGGTTGCCCCTTCTGGTTGCCCAGGCATAATTCTATTTAAATCTACATTATCTAAAAAATAACGCTGATTTGCCAAATAACCAGGAATATTACTTATTGGAATTAAGACAATATTTCCTTTTAATTTTAAAGGATTAATGTCTTCCAATAGTTTAAAAATAGTAGAGATACCATTTAATTCATCTCCATGTAAAGCTGCTGTTAAACCAATAGTTTTTCCTTTTTCATGACCTTTAATTACAATTAATGGCACTCTCCAAGGAATACCTAGAGCATTTTCAGAAATGTGAATAAAAAGTCTATGTATTTTCCCTCTTTTAAGGGAAGAAAAATTTAACTCATCTTTAGATTTAATAATTAAAACGTTACTCATAATATTCTATGTCATTATTTCGCTTAACAATGCAGCGTCATTATCTAAGGATTTGAAAAGTTTTAATCTAAATTGTCCTTTCTTATTAACTAAGTTTTGTGCCATTTTATCAATAGAAACTATGGTTAAAATAGTTTGGATGTAAGCTTCAATTAAATCATCTAACCCCAATCCAAGCATATTAAAATCTTTCCTATCCATTAACATTAATCTAGAGGTATCTGAGTCCCATTGGTTTTCTCCTATTTTAGTAGATAAGTTTGTTCCTAAAACCTTCCAGCTATCTATTGGAGTTTCTGCCTCTAAAGGTTGAGTAGCTCGTCTTGCATAAATAGCACATGGTGAGAAACCTTTAGGAGAAGAGTATACCATCATTCTTAAATCGGCAATGAATATATTTCCTTTTCGATTAGGCACTGTTCCAATATGAAAAAATTTACCATACTCGCTTGTGGAACTCCAATTGTAATGTCCTATTAGACTTTGCACAATAAATTGATCGTAATCATAACTATTTGCCATGAAATCATCTAGTTCTTTATCGGTTGTAATTGTAAAAACACCTTGACCAGCGTTAGAATATGGGTTTTTAATTACAGCTTTACCTCCAAACTTTTTAACCCATAGCGGAATCTCATTTTTGTTAACATCTTTGATTGTTTCTGGAACATTTATTTTTAAACCAGATTCTGCTAATTCTGAATTATAAAGTTCATAAGCTTTATTTGCTAATAATTTATTCCTTCCTCCTGCTAAACAAACTAAAGTAGAATTATAAACAAAGGTTTTAGAAGTTGGTGGAATACGATTCCATGGTTTTTGAGTCACATATCTAAAAGCAGCACGTATAGGTACTTTTGTTTTATCTTCTAAATCTACCATCATGACTCCATTCTCAAAAGAGATTGATTGTCCCTCTTTATTAAAATGAGGTATTAAATATACTTTTTCACCAGTTAAGTCTGCAATTGTTGCTGCATAACCAGAAGTTTCTAAATAATTTTTGTCGTAAATTACAGCAAGACATCCTTTAGGTAATCGCTTTCGTTTTATTGCGGGTAGAAAAGAATTTTCAATAAGAAATTTATACCCTCTGTATTCATCTAAATCTGATCGTGGTGGCATAGACTTTTGACCTGAAGGGCAAGAGTTAGTTTCCAAAATGACCATTTTTCTATTACCCTTTTCGGTAGTAACATAGAATAAATCTGATCCCCCCCAATGAAAATGTTTGCATTGGTAGTTTAAAACAGATTTTAAAACAGTTCTATCTACCTGAGGATTTAAATGAGCATATCTTTCTATAATGCGCTCTTGATCTAAGTTAAAAAAGTGGCTTATCATTGAGTGCAATTGAGAATTCAATGCTTTTGGATAAAAATGATTTTCTGCATCAAAATTATCTGGTTCAATAATCTCTATGTTTCTTTTCATTACATTATAAAATGAATTTAATTTTTAAGCAAAATAAAAAAAGAGATTTTATATTTTATAATTTTATTTTATTTTTATAATACTTAGGTTCAATTGTTACTTTTTTTTTACAAAAACAGGATTCTAATTCCTAATTTGCATACAACTTTTGGAATTAATCCGTAAAAAAACTGTAAATTATAATTATTGCTATTTCCAGCATAGACTGCTGAGGAAATTGCCTCCATTATTGAAACTCGTTGAACTTTTCACTAGTAGCTATATATATTTATGGGTTGTCGATTATAAAATTTATCTTTACTAATTATTTATCTATAGTTACATCGCCATTCGTCTAAATAGCATTATGTAGGTAAATGTTCAATCAATCAAAAATGGAGTATTACTATAAAGATGACCACGAGAGCGAATTTAGTCTTATTGATGCCTCGGAAATAAAATTTAATGCCGATAGCATAAATGAAACCTGCTACAAAATTATTTGGGCTAAAGACGATGAAATATCCTTAGGTGTTGATGGTTGTCGAATACTTCTAAAGAAAGGTCAGCTATTATTTACTACACCTTTAAATAATTTAGACCTAGAAGTAGAGAATGCTAAAATTATTATCTATTCCTTCAACCGATCGTTCTATTGCATAAGAGATCACGATGCCGAAGTATCCTGTAATGGCTTTTTATTTCTTGGTTCATCAATGCCTATTATAGTTGGTCTAACGCCAAAAGAAGAAAATAGCTTCAATCTGTTATATGATTTCTTTGTAGAAGAGTTTGAAACCGTAGACCATATTCAAGGTGAAATGCTAATCGTATTATTAAAGCGTCTTTTAATTAAATCTGTAAGGATAGCACGTAAAAATCTTCCTAAAGAAGATATGCCACAGGGTAAGTTTGATATTATTAGAAAGTTTAATTTACTAGTGGAACAACATTTTAGAGAAAAGCATAAAGTATCTGAATATGCTGATATTTTGAATATTTCACCAAAGTCTTTATCTAATGTGTTTTTAAGATACTATAACCAATCACCTTTAAAAGTAATAAGTGAACGTATTTGTTTAGAAGGAGAAAGACTTATAAGGTTTTCTGATAAAAATATGAGTGAAATTGCTTATTCTCTTGGTTTCAATGAGGCCTCACACTTTTCAAAGTTCTTCAAGAAACATACAGGAAAATCGCCTAAGCAATACAAGACAGATATTTCTAATTGAGCAAAAAGTGTAATCTTAGAGGAATAATGTGTATGCAAATAACTTAACCCGAGGCATATCTTTGCAGTATCAAAATAAAACATTATTAGCCCTTAAGGGAAATATGTAAATTGTAAGGTATAATTACGACATAACAAAACAAGCGTAATTTTGTATAACAATTAAAAGAAAAGGATATGTTATGCTAACATGGAAAGAAGTTATTAGTTTTTCGGTAAGTGGGAATCCAGAACCAGACCGAAGAGTAGAGAAAACTGAAGAGGAATGGAAAGCTCTTTTAACATCTGAGCAATTCAGAATTACAAGAAAAGCTGGAACAGAAGCACCTCATACAGGAGCTCTCTGTAGTAGATATGATGCAGGAAAATATAACTGTGTGTGTTGTGATACGCCACTATTTGATTCCACAATTAAGTTTAACTCTGGTACAGGATGGCCAAGTTTCTCACAACCTATTAAAGAAAACGCTATCAAGTATATAAAAGATAGTTCTTTTGGGATGGTTCGTGTAGAAGTGCGGTGTAACACTTGTGACGCACACCAAGGACACGTATTCCCTGATGGGCCAGAACCAAGCGGATTGAGATATTGTATCAATTCTGAGTCTATGGTTCTTCAGGCTGAAGATGCGGAGGCAAAGTAATGGAAGATAAAAAATTGGGAACCCTAACCGTTGGAGCAGGATGTTTCTGGTGTATTGAAGCCATTTTTCAGCAATTAGATGGAGTCGAGAAAGTCACCTCTGGCTATTCCGGCGGATTAGTCCCTGGAGTACCAACTTATCGCGAGGTAAGTTCTGGGCGCACAGGGCACGCAGAAGCAATACAAGTAAGTTTTAATCCTGAAATTGTTTCGTATAAAGATTTGTTGTTCATTTTTATGACAAGTCACGATCCAACTACGCATAACGCCCAAGGGGCAGATTTTGGCTCTCAGTATCGTTCGGTCATTTTTTACTATACGGATGAACAAAAAGAAATAGCAATGGAAACGGTAAAACAAATCGCACCCTATTTCAATGAGCCAATAACCACAGAGATTAGTCCGGCGCAGACATTTCACCCAGCAGAAGACTACCATCAAGATTATTACAATAAAAACAGTAGCGCAGGTTATTGTAAGGCTATAATAGAACCAAAGCTTGCAAAGCTGAGAAAGATGCACGGCGAAAAACTTAAACTTAAAAATTAGATTATGCTACTCTTTCTAATTATTGATTAATAACAATAAAGGGAGTCCTAGGACTCCCTTTATTTTTTGAAGAAATGAAAATCTTAATTAATAGTTGTTGTTACTCTTTTTGCGATTTGCAATATAGAGCATCACAATTCAAAAACAGAAAGTGATATGAATAAAGATATAATACCAGAAGAGAAAAAAGTGTTTAAAGCACCAGAGTTTAATATAAAAGATTGGATTGATGCAAATGGAAATAAAACAGATCAAGTAAAACTGGCAGACTACGAAGGAAAGTTTAAAATAGTATACTGTTTCCAGAGTTGGTGCCCAGGATGTCACGATATAGGCTTACCAAATTTAAAGAAAATGGTAAATGCATTAGAGAAAAATGACAAGGTTGCCTTTTTAGCAGTACAAACCGTTTTTGAAGGACACCATGCCAACACTTATGATAAAATGGCAGAAACTCAAAAGCAGTATGAACTAAAAATACCCTTTGGTCACGATGCAGGAGACGATGGAAAATCACGTTCAAACATTATGACCAATTACCAAACAGGTGGCACGCCTTGGTTTATTTTTATAGATCAAAATAATAACGTCGTATTTGCAGACTTTCATCTTAATGTAGATGCTGCAATCAAATTTTTAAGTCAGATAAAATAATGAATACAATTCCAAAAATAAAATTATACGGAGCAGATGGTTGCCATAAAACTCATTATTATCAATTGGTCTTAGATAAAACGGGGTTACCTTGGGAATTTTTGGATGTAGAAGCAAATGAAGACCACGCTGAAGAGCTGCGCGGTCTTTATGAAAACCGAAAACTTAACTTCCCTACCATTACTATTGATGAAAAGAAGTTAAGAAATCCGTATAAAGAAGATATAGAGAAATGGTTGAACAAATTAATACCGAGCAGATTGAACATAGTACACGACAAAGAAAATATGCGATTCTCGTTAAATATTAATGAAGAATTAGCAAAGGTAGATTATAGTATTACTAATGGTAAGATGTACCTCAATCATTCCGAAGTGCCTTATAATTTAAGAGGCCAAGGAATTGGTAAAGTATTAGTAGAAAAAACCTTTAAGCAACTTACAAAAGAAGGCTATAAAGCCGTTGCTGTTTGCACTTACATTAAAGCAATTGCAAGGCGTAGCGACAAATGGAGTAAAATAATTCAATAACAATTTAGTGTAAAAGGGTTAAAAAATGTTAGATGATTCAATCATAAATGCACTGATAGTTTGGGTTATACAATAAGATTATTGATGTGCAAACAGGATAAGGAAGGATACAAAATTGTTTGGAGACGATCTCAAAATCAAATGCTGTATTGCTTCAACTACCATTTTTGAAACACTGTATTTTTGATCTGGAGAAACATCGTTCGCACAATTTATAGAAGTACTTTCTATCGAAGCTGGATGTAAAGGACACAAAGAAGTTGTAAAGGTTAATTACGATAAAGAACTTGCATCCGTTTATGATTTAGGTGTTTTCGTGAAAATTCAAGGTTTTTACATCACAGATAGGCACGAGACGTATTAAATTGACGAAGCCCTCAGTTCTATTTAAAGAAATGCAGATTACAAATTTACCATTAAGCGCATTGCAAAGAACAAAAATAAATTACGCAACACCTTATAAGGCAAATCCAAAATCCTTTTTAAATCCCAAACAAAAGTCACTCTTATATAATGAAAACTTGAAGAATTTAAAACCTATTTATTCTTCTAATATAGAGAGTGCTTGGATATGTCTAAACTAAATTTGGAAAATAGTACAATAGCTATTTTTTTGTTATTTCGTTTATTTGTTTATACTTAAAATTGGGCTATAATAGACATTAACACAGAGAATGGTATAAAGCTTTAACATTGATAATATGAAAAAATGGTTTGTTAAAGTCGGGAAGTAATATAATTTATAGAGTCTGTAAATGAAAAAAAAGAAATCAAAAATCATAATTATCGTAATTGTGTTGCTTGTTGGGCTACAATTTATAAGACCCAATAAACAAGAGAACGAACAAGTAAATAGGTATGATATCATCTATGCTAATAATCCACCAAAAAAAACAGCAACACTTATTAAATCAACTTGTTACGATTGTCATTCGAATCAAACGAGACAGTATTGGTATAGCAATATTTCGCCTGTAACTTGGTTAATAGATAAGGATATAAAAAACGGAAGAGAGAAACTTAATTTTTCTGATTGGGAAAGGTATTCTTACAACCAGAAGATTGATTATGCTGGAGAAATTATGTTGCAAATGTACGAAGGTAATATGCCAATAAAAGAGTATATATGGATGCACAAGGAAGCCAAACTAAATAAACAGCAACAAAACCAGATAACAGAATGGATAAATTCTTTAGTAGAATAACTTTAAAAAGAACTATCCTTTTTTTAATTGTACCTTTTTTCTTAATACAGCTATACAGACCAAATAAAAACGATAAAGATTCTGTGATGTCAGATGACTTTTTAGAAATAAGTAATGCACCAGAAGATATTAAATTGCTGATTAAAAACTCGTGTTATGATTGTCATTCCAATTATACAAATTATGAATGGTACGATAATATCTCACCAATATCTTGGTGGGTTGATAAAACAGTAGCTAAAGGAAAAGTAGCTATAAATTTTTCTGAATGGAAAAATACAGACCCTCAGAAAAGATTGTCCTTTTTATCTGCTAGTGTGTTTGATATTAAAACTGATAGGATGCCTACCGAGCGTTACATAAAATTGCATCCATTGGCAAAACTATCAATAGAAGAAAAAGAGAATATAATTATGTGGATTGATGATATCAATAGATTTGATCCCTACTACGGCATAAACGAACACTAACTGACCTTGAAACTCTTAAAAAAAATAACCGATACAATAATTTCTACCAGACTAACAGCTATACTCTTTTTGTTATTCGCTGCTGCAATGGGCATTGCAACTTTTATAGAAAATGATTTTAATACCGAAACCTCAAAAGCTTTAGTATTTAATAGTTGGTGGTTCAATATGCTTCTCCTTTTATTTATAATAAACTTCGTAGGGAATATTAAGCGATATCGCTTATTAAACAAAGATAAAATCTCAATACTACTCCTCCATCTTTCTTTTATTGTTATCATTCTGGGAGCTGGAATAACGAGGTATATAAGCTTTGAAGGTATAATGCCTATTAATGAAGGAGAAACCACATCATCACTATTATCTGACAAAAAATATGTTTCAGTAACCATAGATGATGATAGGGTTGAAAAAACAGTAGAAAAACCATTACTACTTGCGCAAAATACAGCTAATGGAGCTAGACCTTTAAAAATAGCATTCCTAGATTTTATTCGTGGCGGAAATTCATTCTCAATAACTGATGCTTTCAAGGAAGTACCGTTTGAAGTATCATATCTAGATTACATACCAAATGCTAAGTCGGAATTTAAGCAATCAGAGACCGGAATAAATCATTTACATTTTGTGGAATCAAGCGGAAAAGAACGTAATGATCATTATCTCAAAACAGGAGCGCGTTTGTCTTTTCCAGAAGCAGATATTTCATTTCAAAATGAACAAGAAGGTATAATAAATATTTATTACAAAGGAAGCGACCTCTACATAAGAACACATCGTGAGCTTCAATTTACAGTAATGGCTTCTCAAGAGTCAGGACGATTACTACCATTAGTTGAGCACAGATTAAGGTTAAGAGCGCTTTATACACTCGGCGATTTACAATTTGTCGTACCATCACCTTTAATGAAAGGAAACCTTGTTTATAAAAAGGCAGAGAATATTGATGATTACCCATTGGATATGCTAAAAGTAAATCTAAATGTGAATGGAGAGAATAGAGAAATTGAGGTTTTTGGAGCTAAATTTATTAAAGGTATACCAAAGAAAGTTAAAGTAAGTAACCTAAATTTTACAATAGCTTACGGAGCTAAAACGATGCAACTACCTTTCGCTATTAAGTTGAACGATTTTATTTTAGAAAAATACCCAGGTTCAAATAGCCCAAAGTCATTTACGAGCAGGTTGACATTAACGAGTCCTGAAGAAGCTTTTGATTACAATGTATTTATGAATAATGTATTGGACTATGAAGGCTATCGCTTTTTTCAGTCTAGCTACGATGAAGAAAACGGTGTTGAAAAAACAATATTATCTGTTAATCACGATAAGTTAGGAACTTGGACAACCTATGTTGGGTATATTCTTTTATTTACGGGACTACTTATAATGCTAATGTCGCCTAAGACGTTCTTTGGAAAGCAGCGAAAAAGATTGAAAAAACTAAAAGCATCTGCATTAACAATCACACTGTTCTTCGGTTGCACTTTTTTCATAAATGCTCAAAATACCACTAGTAAAGAAAGATTGAGTGTACTAGAATCTGCTAATAATATTCCAATGGAATATGTTGACGAGTTTAGTAAATTAATTCTGCAAGATCCTGGAGGAAGAATGAAACCAATGAATACTTTTGGTTCAGAATTACTTCGTAAACTTACTAAAAATGACAAGCTAGGTAATCTTACCTCAGATCAAGTGATTCTTTCCTTATTCTCTGCTCCAGAAGAGTGGAATGATGTCCCAATGATCTTTATTACAAAGAATAATAGCAAATTAAGAGATAGATTAAACATACCTCACACTCAGAAATTCTCAAAGCTCTCTGATTTTTTTAATGCTAACGGAGACTATATTCTTGTTGAAGAAGTCTCTAAAGCGAGTAAAAAGAAAATCAAGAATAAGTACGAACAAAGTGTAATGGATGTAGATGAAAGGGTAATACTCCTCTATTTAGCAATACAGGGAGATTTGTTTAAACTTATCCCCTTACCCAATGATGATAAAAACACATGGCTAACAATTAGAGATGCGAAAAAAAGGGAGTTTACAGACTCTAGATTAATAACTTTAGTTAATACGCTGAATAGTTACAAGAGCGCTATTCAGAATAATGGACAAGGCACATTAAACCCGTCGGAACTATTATCGAGCTTAAAGAGTTTTCAAAAAGAACAAGGCAAAGAGATAATCCCAACCGATAAGAAAGTTGAATTAGAATTATTCTACAATAAAAATGATATTTTCAAAAATCTTTTTTGGCAATATATGATGGCGAGTTTGTTTTTATTTATCGTGGTAATCACTGCGGTATTCAAGAGCAATAGTAATGGGATTTCGATTTTAACTAAAATCGCAGTAGCTATTGTCGCATTACTGTTTATTTACCATACCGCCGGTTTAGGTATTAGATGGTATATTTCAGGACATGCACCTTGGAGCAATGGCTATGAATCAATGATTTATGTGGCGTGGGCAACCTTGTTTTTTGGTTTGATTATTGGTAGAAAATCTGGGCTAACAATCGCTGCAACAACATTTGTAACATCAATGGTGCTTATGGTTGCACATTGGAACTGGATGGACCCAAGTATTGGGAATCTAGTTCCTGTTTTAGATTCGTACTGGTTAATGATTCATGTGGCAATAATTGTAGCGAGTTACGGACCGTTTGCGATAGGAATGGTTTTGGGTATGATAGCGTTGTTACTTTTTGTCTTAAAAACCAAGAAGAATGAGAAAAAAATAGATAAAGTAATAACAGAGCTTACTATTATAAATGAGTTGGCACTTACTATTGGATTAGTTATGCTAACCATAGGCAATTTCTTAGGTGCAATTTGGGCCAACGAAAGTTGGGGACGTTATTGGGGTTGGGACCCGAAAGAAACTTGGGCGCTAATAAGTATAATGATTTATGCTTTTGTGATTCATATGCGAGTTGTCCCAGGACTAAGAGGGAAACTAAAATTTAACATGGCATCTGTCTTTGCTTTTTCAGCAATCTTAATGACATATTTAGGAGTAAATCACCTTCTTTCTGGACTACATTCGTATGCTATTGGCGAGGCAGCACCTATACCAAATGAGATTATTGGTTGGTTAATAGCCTCGGCATTATTAAGTGTAGTTGCAATTATGAGAAATCGAAAATATAGAGCGTCATAAAAACATATACTTCATAAAATAGTGCTAATTCATTTTTAATTGACCGAATTACGCTTTTACTTCTTAGTGCTTTCAATTATTATCTATTTAACGATAAATGAGTAAAATAACAAAAAATATTGAAATGCATTTTTAGAGCTTTATGTGCAACAATATCTGTTTAATTGACTTACTTAAAACTACAATCAAAATCGTTTTTATATCATTGCACTATTTATGATATATCTCCAAAATACCTTTAAAAAAAGGGCGTGTCATTCATTTGGGGTTTAAAATATTTCTTTTTTACTTATAGAGTATTTACGTTGTCTCAGTTATAATGTTAAAATCCCCAAATTAACATTGAGCAAAATATATAAATTTAAAGGAAAATAGTCCATTTGATGGCTTCTACCATTATTTTAATTTGCACCTAGATTAAAAGACTAGTCAGGACGATGCAAAATTATCATAAAGGAAGGTTAAATTATAAAATATTCGAGAACGAAAAAGTGTCGTTCTCGAATGATGATAACACATTTTCCATTGTGCTATTGCCAGAAATGGCGTCAGATTTATTTATCAACTTTGAATCTGTAAATATCGGGAAGTCAAATATTATTTTTCTTTGCCCTGGTGATGCTTTGTTAACTATGTCAAAAACTCAAGAATGTAAAATAATCGGATTTGAAAAAGGGAGTATGTCTATTTCTGAGAATTTAATTTACTTACTCTTTAATACAACATTAAGAGAAGGTAGAGAATCTAAATCCATTCATACATTAAGGAAGTCTAATGGACCGAGAATACTTGAATATTTCTCACAATTAGAAACTTCATTTATTGATGAAACATTCAATGAGTATATAGCTCTTTTTCAAATCAATGGCATTATTTACGAATGTGTTTACGACACCCTTTTTGGAGGCCATAAAGATATTGTAAATTTTTCCGCCCTCTTAAATTCTAATTACAGTAAAAAGCACTTGGTGTCACAGTATGCAAATATACTAAGACTGCCACCTAAAGAATTATTAAGAGCTTTTAAAAGAAGAGGTTACAAGAAGCCAAGCGAGGTTATAAGAGATAGAATTTTGCTAGAAGTCAAGAAGCTTTTAATCAACACTAATTTAGACGTAAAACAAATAGGGGGCAAATTAGGATTTGAAGACCCTGCCTATTTTGCAAGATTTTTTAAGAAAAATACTGGAAAAACAGCATTAGAGTTTAGGGATCAATACTATAAAAACTAAAAAATCAAATTAAAAAATGGAAAATAGTGCAACAAGTGTGGTTTGTGCTTTTTCTACCTTTATATTCTAATAAATTTAATACACTAATTCAAAAAAAAAATGAAAATTAAATCAACTATCCTAACATTAGCTGCATTACTGTTTATGTTTACTTCCTGTAACAATAACGCTGGTAGTGCTGATATGGCAGACAATTCTTCTTACAAAAACAAAATTTTTTTCACTATGGAAAATGGTGAATTAATCCGTCCAACTGGTTACAGGTCTTGGGTTTATGTTGGCACACCTGTTACACCCAATGATTTAAATAACGGTAAAGCGGCATTCCCAGAAATGCATAATGTTTACATTGATCCTACTAGTTATGATCATTACAAGAACACCGGTAAATTCAAAGAAGGAACGATAATAATGAAAGAACTTGTTAGCGTTGGTTCAAAAGCAGCTGTTAGTGGTAATGGTTACTTTATGGGTGAATTTATAGGTTTGGAAGCATCTGTAAAAAGTAAAGAGCACTTTCCAGATGAGCCAGGGAATTGGGCAATTTTTAGTTTTACACAACCAAAAGTTGGTACACTAAAAGAGCGAGCAAAAGCATTTCCATACGATGCTTGTGCATCGTGTCACGATGCTAATGCAGAAGATGACTTTGTATTTACACAATATTACCCAGTTTTAAGAGCCGCAAAAAATGCAGGAAAAGGGAATCCTGAAGACGTATCTGTAAGAACTGCATCGGAAAAAAAAATAGGCATCTGGGAGGCATCTGCACCTACTCCTCAGAAAAAATTTGACATACCAACAGATGAAAAGAAGCTGTTTGCTTACTTAAATTCTGGAAAATATAAATCTTTAAAAGTGCAAGAGAAAGAGCAACATAAGTCCGCAGGACCACACGAATATGTTAGGACTTTTGTTAGTGACAAACTAGCAAAATCTGTGAAATCTGGTAATTCTGAACATCCAATAGGATCTTATGCTATTAAAGAGCAGTACAAAGACGGAAAGCAATTTGGATGGGCTGTTATGTTAAAAACTGGAGATAAGTCAAATGGAGGAAAAGGATGGTTTTGGTATGAAGCGACAGATAGAACGGATATAGCTTCTAAAGCCGCTCTCGGTAATGGAGTTAAAGGATGTGTATCATGTCACTCTATCGGTCAAGATATGGTAAGGGCTACGTTTATAAAATAGATCTCTATAGAGCCTATAAAAAAATAGCACTTCATTTTTCTCTTTTAACCAATACTTATTATATCGGTTAAACTGAATTAAACGCATACATATTTAAAACAATTGGGTTTTTATTAATGTTTTAGTGCTATTGTATGTATGTCGTTTATTTTAGTTCTAGTGGCATAGGCTTTTGTTTTTCGAAAAAATAAAGCCCTATGCTTCAATTAAAATAATTAAGATAATATTATATGAAAAAACTAAAGCACCGTTGGAATATTGAATCAAATTTTCAGCTATTTATAATTTTACTGGTTTTTTCATTAAATGGGTCACTTTCATTGTTTTTTGCAAAACCCATTCTAACATTTTTCGGGATTACTATAGAAACTCTGAACCCTATTTTATTTTGGGTTTTAAGAATACTCATAGTTTTTATAGTGTACCAATTTTTATTAGTGGCTTTGGGAGCATTATTTGGTCAGTATAAGTTCTTCTGGAATTTTGAAAAGAAAATGTTATCACGTTTGGGCTTAAAAAAGCTATTAAATAACTAAAGGCTAGACCATGCTATACAATAAGCGAAATATACTTGGGATATTAACTTTTCTAATTTCGATGGTAGTCTTTGGGCAGCACGATAACGAAGGTAAAAAAAATCACAAAGAAGAATCTGAACCAGGGTTTGAAGCAGTGCTCTCAGGGTTATTCATTCGTAATACTGAAGAAGGAATTACAGATTACGGTACTGAGCTTCATTTAACGTACTGGACTACACACAAATGGGCATTTGGTGTAGGTTACACAATGGTGTTTGAAGAAGAATCAAGAATAGGTCACGAGCTTGCTGGGCTCCTAAGTCACAAACCATATAAATACTTAACAGTAAACGTAGGGCCAAGTTTCTCTTTGCCAAATTCACATAAAGACACCGAGGTATCTACGTATGCAGAGACAGAGTGGGCATTCCATATAGGAGAGCTTCACACTGGCCCAACATTAGGAGCACTTATAGGAAAGGACTTTAGATATTTTGTTGGTTTCCACATGAGTTACGAATTCTAATTAATAAAAAACAATTAGGGAATATCTATAAGTATATCGCCTATATTTATCATTAAATTGTATCCCTAAATATTAAGGAATTAAAAAGTGAAATTAAATTTAAAAAATAGTTTTAGTAACGAGCTGCCGTCAGACCCAATTCTGGAAAACAACAGAAGACAAGTTAAGGAGGCGTGTTACTCGTACGTAATGCCCAAAACACCTAGCAATTCGTCTTTAATCCATGTGGCGCCAGAAATGCTTAAGAATATAGGGCTTTCAGAAGCAGACAGTAAAACTGAAGCGTTTTTAAATGTGTTTTCAGGAACAAAAGTTTTGGAAAACACCAAGCCTTATGCAATGTGCTATGGCGGGCATCAATTTGGAAATTGGGCTGGTCAATTAGGAGACGGTAGAGCCATTAATTTAACGGAAATAGAACACAATAATCAAAACTGGGCCATACAGCTAAAAGGTGCTGGTGAAACACCATACTCACGAAATGCAGATGGATTAGCTGTTTTACGTTCATCTATTAGAGAATACCTATGTAGTGAAGCAATGCATCATTTAGGAGTACCAACAACACGTGCATTATCCCTGTTGTTATCTGGAGACGAAGTGCTTCGTGATGTGTTGTATAATGGGAATCCTGATTACGAAAAAGGAGCAATAGTTACACGAGTAGCACCTTCATTTTTGAGGTTTGGTAGTTATGAGATTTTCTCAGCTAGAGACGATAAAAAGACATTAAAAACACTGGTAGATTATACCATAAAACATCATTTTTCACATCTAGGAAAACCTTCTAAAGATGTTTATGTAGCCTTCTTAAAAGAGGTGGCAAATAGAAGTTTAAAAATGGTGATTCAATGGCAGCGTGTTGGTTTTGTTCATGGTGTAATGAATACAGATAATATGTCCATTCTCGGACTCACTATCGATTATGGTCCATACGGGTGGCTAGAAGGTTACGACCCTAACTGGACGCCAAACACTACAGATAATACGTATAAGAGGTATCGTTATGGAATGCAACCTCAAATAGTCCTTTGGAACTTACTTCAATTGGCAAATGCTATTTATCCTTTAGTTGAAGAAACCAAACCTTTAGAAGCAATATTGAATGAGTATCGTAATGATTTGGATGTCGATTATCTTAAAATGATGTGCTCTAAACTAGGTTTTATGAGTGAAAATAAAACCGATAGTATTCTAATTAAAGAATTAGAAAAGAATTTGCAACTTTCTGAAACAGACATGACAATTTTCTTTAGAAATCTTGCAAACTTAAAAAAGTTAGAAGTAAGAAATTGGTTTAAAGTCGTTAGGGAATCATTTTATGAACCTATTGAAATAGCTGATAATATAAGACTTAGATGGACAGATTGGTTCGCTAAATATGCTGAAAGACTTCAATCTGAAGATACCACAGATGAAGAACGTAAAGCAAAGATGAATACTGTTAACCCTAAGTATGTGCTACGTAATTATATGGCGCAAACTGCCATAGATGATGCAAATAATGGCGATTACAGTACGATAGACGAGTTATATCAACTACTTAAAAAACCATACGATGAGCAACCAGACAATAAAAAATGGTTTGTAAAACGCCCTGAATGGGCTAGACACAAAGTTGGTTGCTCAATGTTGTCTTGTAGTTCATAAATTAATTATCATATAAAACGAAAAACTTAAAATGGATAAAAACAAATTAAAAGAGGCATTAATAACCTTAGAGAAAAAGCATATTGATACTGCAGAAATGAAGTATGAGGATTTCTTAAAGGGAAATTTATTAGATCATTCTGAAGTAGTTGATACTGATGACCAGTCACACCATAGACAGAGTCTTGATATATCAGATCAGTTAGACGAACAAGCACACGTCCATACAGAACATTTAGAAGTCATTAATAAAATTTCTTTTGAACCAACCGATGTAGTAAAACCAGGAGCTGTTGTAAGTGTAAATGGGCGTTGTATAATTGTTGCTGTGTCAAAATCACCTTTTAAAATAGGAGACCGTGATTTTATAGGTATTTCAACTAACGCACCAATTTATAACTCGCTTCAAGGGAAAAAATCTGGTGACTCTTTCGAGTTCAATAACCATAAATTTACGATAGAAGCAGTCAATTAATTTTTTACGCTATAAGGCGTGGCAAAGATTACTCTTTTATTTGATTATACCTAAAGTACCTAAACATATCCGGTTACTTCGGTATGCTGGCTTTACTTTGCACTATTGGGAACATCATATTATTTACGATTTGGTAAAACGAAATAAGAGAAGAACACATCTATGAGTGATAAAGAAATAATAAGCGGAACAAACTGGATTAGGAAAATCTATAATATCAATGGTCATTGATCTATTTAAACTAAAAACGACAAACACTATACAATATTTGGAGATGGTTTTAGTACGTCAAAAAAACCAGATATTAAGGTCTTTCTTTTCCAGAAGTAAACTTAAGGTATTGACCAGAGAGAATCTGTTAATATTGATGACTTATTTCTCGGAGAAATGACAAACTTTTCGGGAGCACAGTATTATAAAATTTATAATGAGATTTTAACAGAGGGTTACGAAAGTATCGTTATTCATTGTAAAGCATATTCGGTAGTTTGGGAAAGAACTAATTTGAAATAATTTTTGGTATTAGACAACTTAAATAGGATAAAAGAAGGATATTCAGAAGGGGTATATAATTCAAAGAAATATGGATTAACAAAAACATCCTTTAATAATGGCAAGTCAATAAAATTCTATGCTGAAGAGTTAGGTGGAAATGATTTTGTGAGCCTTAATTATTATATAACCAAAAATAAAGAATTGCTTAAGCCTTGCGAAATGGCTGAGCAAAAAGTGATTCATTTTTTACAAAAAGTTACACTCATCCAAAATGAGGAAAATAGGAAAGGTTAAAGGAATTTGGTATAACAGTATAAGAGGTGTTAGGTGATACCTTTGTAGTGTTAAAAAGCTTGAGGTAAAGCGCTAAGTATAAATCTAAAAATAAACTAATATGACAAACTTAAAAAAAGCATACATCGCAGGAGGTTGTTTCTGGGGTATGGAAGATTTATTTAGAACACGACCAGGTGTTAAAAACACAAAAGTAGGCTATCAAGGTGGTGAAAACGATAATCCAACATACAGAAACCATCCAGGGCATGCCGAAGGAATTGAGATAACTTATGATGTAACAGAAACGTCTTTCAAAGAAATATTAGACTTTTTCTTTAGAATTCACAATCCAACAACGGTAGATCAACAAGGAAACGACAGAGGTTCTAGTTACCGCTCAACTATTTTCTTCCAAGATGAAGACGAAAAAGTAATAGCTGAAGAAGTGATTAATATTGTAAACAAATCAGGAAAATGGGACGCAAAAGTTGTTACGACATTAGAGCCATTTGCACCTTTCTGGGTAGCAGAAGACTATCACCAAGATTATTTAGTAAAAAACCCAAACGGATACACGTGTCACTATTTGAGATTTGAAGATAGTTACATAGAAGCTGCTTAATAAAATAAAAGAGTTTACACAAAAAAGTGTAAACTCTTTTATTATTTTATACATAAATGAAAACATTAATGAAAGATAAAAAAATAGATATACTAAAAATTGAGACAAACAAAAAAAGCAGTTTTAAGGAACTGCCTTTGGCGTTTAAAATCATACCTATTATTCTAACAATCACATTGCTATTTATTCCAGTAGTCTTTATGTAAATAACACTAAAACTAATCAAAAAAATGAGTGAGGTAAAATTCAAAAACACAAGATTTAATCCAGACGTAACGCCATTTCACGGATTAGCAAAGCAAATGGCAAAAGCTGTTGGTTACACAGCAAATTTAGATATCGACAAAGAATTAGCACAGCTATTAAGACTTCGTGTAGCACAAAAAAACGAATGTGCTTACTGCATTATTTTACATTCTAAAGCTTCTCGAGACATTGGCATTTCCGATGCAAAAACTGATAATATTTCATCTTGGTACAATAGCGAACTATACACGAAAGTAGAGAAAGTAGCACTAGCGTATTGTGATAAACTAACTGATGGCAAATCCAAAAACTTTCAGAAATACCACAAGGCATTGGCAAAGCATTTCAATGAAAAAGAAATAGCAGAAATTGCAGCAATAGTAATTAATATGAACGTTTGGACTCGTTTAAAACTTGCCCAAGGAGAAACACCATTTCAGGAATAGTTGGCAGGAAATAAACATATAGGATTAGGAACAGCTGCCATTGGTAGGCCATTGTATATCAATGTACGACAAAATACAGATGAGAAACCATTTTCACTACCTAAGTTTAAGGAGAATGGTTTACAAGTTTTAGAAGACGCATACAGCAACGGAATTCGATTTTTTGATACATCGCCTGGTTATGGGCTTGCAGAACAACTACTCATAGACTGGCTTAAAAAGAAGGGTGACCCAGATATTATTGTTTCCACAAAATGGGGTTATACCTATGTTGCTAATTTTGATCCAAATGCCATAGAGCACGAGGTAAAAGAACACTCTATTGAAAAACTTAATAATCAATGGAAATTTTCTAAAATGCTACTACCCCATCTTAAGGTGTATCAAATTCATTCTGCAACACTCGATACAGGTGTCTTAGAAAACAAAGAAGTTTTATCGCGTTTACACGAAATAAAAAAAGTACACAATATTACTATTGGTTTAACTACTACTGGCAACAATCAAACCGAAATATTAGAGAAGGGTTTATCAATAGAAGTTGAAAACGAAAAGCTCTTTCAATCATTCCAATGTACGTTTAACATTTTAGATCAAAGTGTGTTTAAATATGCTAATAAACTTCAGAATATATCAGGTCCATTTATCATTAAAGAAGCACTTGCAAACGGACGGTTAATTCCAAATAATAGGTATTCAAATTATTTTTTGCTTTATGATTTTTTGATGAAGTTAGCAGATCAATACAAGGTTGGTACAGATGCTGTAGCAATGCGTTATTGTATCGACAAGTTTCAGAACGCAAAAGTGTTGAGCGGAGCAGATAATTGTGTTCACCTACGAGCCAATTTACTAGCAAATCAATTTTCATTAACCCAAGACGAACTGGAAAAACTCGATTCCTTTAGAATAGAATCAACTGAATACTGGCTAGAAAGAAAATCATTACAATGGAATTAAACAAAAACACAACTAATTGGGAACTACTTCCCATCTTTAACAATTCTGTTCCTGTTTTAGAAGATTATAAAGGGAGAGCGCTTCTTTTTGTTAATAGAATGGTTATAGGGAATGCGGATAATATAAACATGATAGGGGGTTTACACACGATTTGAAGACCCAAAATATAAGCCAAAAAATTTTCAAAAAACCAAGAAAGATTATTTTATTCGTTGGTCATTTTGAAAAAATGTTAATCAAGCCAAGCTGAAGGAAGATCTCACTGGATATTGCTAAATACAGAAGAAAAATTAATATATAAATAAAAGATAATATGCAAAATTTAAATGAAATAGGCTTAGATAAAGACAAAGCTAAAGAACTAGTAAAAGAATTAAATGAATTGTTAGCTAATTATTCCATATTTTACCAAAATGTAAGGGGTTACCATTGGAACATAAAGGGAGAGAAATTCTTTGAACTTCACAAAAAATTTGAAGAATTGTATAATGACTTGTTTGTAAAGATAGATGATATAGCTGAGCGGATTCTTACACTAGGAGGAAAACCTAATCATAACTTTACGGACTATAATCAATCCGCTATTATTTCTGAAGCTACTGAAGTTACCGACGGAATCTGGGCAGCTAAAGATATTTTAAACACTTTTCAAAAACTATTAATAAAGCAAAGAACAATACTTTCTCTTTCTGGAGATGCTGAAGATGAAGGCACCAACTCTATGGTAAGCGATTATATAGGAGAACAAGAAAAATTAGTATGGATGTACTCTTCTTTTTTAAACAATTAAATAAATATATATGAAAGCAATTTGGAACAATCAAGTATTAGCAGAAAGCGATAAAACTGTAGTTATTGAAAACAATCATTATTTTCCGCCAGAAAGTTTAAATAAAGATTTTTTTAAATCAAGCGAATTACACTCAACCTGTCCCTGGAAAGGAGAAGCGTCTTACTATTCATTACAGGTAGATGGGAAAGAAAATAAAGATGCTGCGTGGTATTATACAAACCCTTCAGAATTGGCAAAAGGAATTAAAAATCATGTTGCTTTTTGGAGAGGCGTTGAAGTAACCCAATAATGCATAAGGATATGCAAGAATGGTATTTGCCAATTACAATATTACCAGCTTTAGGAATGTTAATTCTCTCTACAACAAGTCAAATGATGACTTTAAGTAGTGAAATTAACAGCTTGCTCCAGGAAAAATGTACAGATTTTCAACATTTAATTTCAGAAAAAAAACTAAAACAATTGGGGTTACTTACTAGAGCTAGTGCACTACTTTATCTAGCTTCTGGTATTTATGTCCTTTCTGGAATTCTTGGGGCTGTATTAGAGGCAGCGTCATTTTATGATATCCCTAGTCTCTTATTGTATGGCGGAACTATTTTGGTCTTTATAGCATTTATTTTGTTAATAATATATGCTTTTAGGGCCGTAAGAATAAGGAAACTTCAATTTGACAATAATCATAATTTATAGTTGAAAGAGATAAATAAAATAGGGTTTGGTGGAGGTTGCCATTGGTGTACAGAAGCTGTATTTCAATCACTTAATGGAGTTCATAACGTTGAGCAAGGTTGGATAGCTTCAGAAGGAGATAATTTTGCTTTTTCTGAAGCTGTAACATTAAAATATGACAAAAACGTTATTCCGTTGGAGGTCTTGTTAGAGATTCATTTGCATACACATAAGAGCACATCAAAACATAGTATGCGCAATAAATATCGCTCTGCTGTATACGTGTTTCATTCTGAACAGGAGACTGATGTTAGAACAAAGTTAAATGTTCTTCAAGAAAGATTTGATAATAAGTTGATAACACAAGTGCTTTATTTTTTAGAATTTAAACCATCACGAGAACAGATAACCAATTACTTCTATAAAAACCCAAAAAAACCATTCTGCGAAACATTTATTAATCCTAAATTACAATTCTTGTTAAAGGAATATTCTGGTTATGTAAATAAGCAAATGAAAGAACTTAAAGGATAAATAGAGTATCAATAAAGATAAACATTAAAGAACTTAAAGTTTAAAGTAATGAATAGAAAGCTAAAAATAAAAAACCGTAAAGGACACGAATTGCATGCTTTACTCGAACTACCAGCAAATCAAAAACCAAATAAATATGCGATATTTGCTCACTGCTTTACGTGCAGTAGTCGTTTGGATGCAGTGAGGAACATAAGTCGTGCTCTAACAAATTTTGGGTTTGGTGTTGTTCGCTTTGATTTTACAGGACTTGGACGAAGTACTGGAGAATTTACAGAAAGTCATTTCTCTGGTAACGTTAATGACCTACTCGATGTACACCTCTTCATTAAAGAAAAATATATGGCACCGTCATTATTAATTGGTCATTCTTTGGGTGGATCTGCATCTATTGTAGCTGCTTCTAAATTAGAAGATATTAAAGCGGTAGCATCAATTGGAGCACCTTCCGATGTTAAGCATGTAAAAAACAATCTTGTCTCGAATCAGCTTGAAGAAGTTGAAAAGCTAGGAGAAATTGAAATCAATATTGGAGGCCGTCCCTTTAAAATAAATAAAGAATTTGTAGACGATTTTAGTAAAATAGATTTACTCCAAGTTACCAAGGGTTTAAAGAAACCTTTACTCATAATGCACTCACCTCAAGACAAAATCGTTAAGACAGATCATGCTCATGATCTGTTTGTAGCAGCATATCATCCAAAGAGTTTTGTAAGCCTAGATGGAGCAGACCATTTACTTACTAACAAGACAGATAGTGTCTATACTGGTAATGTAATAGGAGCTTGGGTAAAACGGTATTTCCCAGAGGAAGAAAACGAAATGTTAAGCACAGAAGGGGAACAGCTTGTAGCACACCTAGATTTAACCAAAGATAATTTCACGACACAATTACAAACTAATAAGCACTCGTTTATTGCAGACGAACCTGGTAGTGTTGGTGGTGATGATTTTGGACCATCTCCTTATGAATATCTCAATGCCTCAATTGCAACTTGTACTGCAATGACTCTAAAACTCTATGCACAGAGAAAAAAATGGGATTTGAAAGAGGTATTTGTATACATCTCTCACGCAAGAAAACATAGTGATGAGTTAATGATAGATATCGAAAAGCCTGGGTATTTAGACCAGATTTCGAAACGTTTAAAATTTGTAGGAAACCTTGATGATAAACAAAAACAGAGATTAAAAGAAATAGCTTCAAAATGTCCAGTACACAAAACTGTGGCAAGCAAGGTAATTTTTGACACTAAAATAATTGAAGATTAGATTGGATACAAATAGACTAAAAATAAAATTTATTGAAGTTCGGAAAGCTACCGAAGCAATATGCACGCCGTTAGAAATTGAAGACTACTCTGTTCAACCTGTAATTGATGTTTCTCCACCAAAATGGCATTTAGCACACAGTTCCTGGTTTTTTGAAGAGTTTGTGCTAAAGCTGTTTTCAAAGGACTACGAAATCTTCGATGAAGATTTTGCATATCTGTTTAATAGCTACTACAATAATGCTGGCGAACGTGTTTTGAGACCAAATAGAGGTCTTATGACACGTCCTACGGTAAAAAGAGTGTATGAGTATCGCAATTACGTTACACAAGGTGTCATTTCGTTGTTGGAAAAGAATCAAAACAAGGATGTATTAGCTTTAATTGAAATCGGTCTTAACCACGAGCAACAACATCAAGAATTACTTGCTTATGACATTAAATACATCCTTGGCCATCAACCTACATTTCCGAAATACAAAAATGATTTTCTATTTTCTGAAGAACATCAACAGCAAACGTTCATTCCGATAGAAGAGGGTGTTTATGAAATTGGACATAAAGGCAATGACTTCTGTTTTGATAATGAATTAGGAAGACATAAAACTTATATTCAATCGTTTGAGATTTCAAATAAGCTTGTAACTAATCAAGAATACATTGAATTTATTGAATCTGGAGGTTATAGAGATTACAACTTATGGCATGCCGAAGGCTGGGATTATATAAACACCAATAATATAAATTCACCATTATACTGGCATTTTACCAAAGAAAAATGGCACTATTATAACTTTAATGGTTTAGAGCTAATTAATCCAAGTGAACCAGTAATGCACATAAGCTATTATGAAGCATTTGCTTATGCTCAATGGAAGAAAATGCGTCTACCTACTGAGTTTGAATGGGAAGTGGTATCAGATAAATTAAATTGGGGAAACCTCTGGGAGTGGACCTCTAGTGCATATCAACCCTATCCTAATTTCGCAAAAGCAGATGGTGCATTAGGAGAATATAATGGTAAGTTTATGGTAGGATTGCAAGTTTTACGCGGTGCATCAATCGCAACACCAAAAAACCACAGTAGAAAAACCTACAGAAACTTTTTTCAACCCAGCTTACAATATATGTTCTCTGGAATAAGACTCGTTAGATAATATGGACAAACAATTTGCAAATGATGTTATAGAAGGATTGTCCTCTAAACAAAAGTACCTCTCTTCAAAGTATTTTTATGATGATATAGGAAGTAGAATTTTTCAGGAAATAATGAATATGCCTGATTATTACCCAACAGACAGCGAGTTTGAAATTCTATCACTACAAGCCAGTAAAATTATTGAAGCTCTAAACTTTAACAAGCCTTTTAATATTGTAGAGTTAGGGGCTGGGGATGGGTTTAAAACCTTTAAACTTTTGGAGTATTTAGTACAAAATAAAATTCAGTTTTATTATGTCCCAATAGATATTTCACAAGGTGCTATGGATATCTTGACGAAAAGTTTAAAGGAGAGACTTCCCTCACTAGATATTTATCCGCGCGTTGGCGATTATTTTGAAGTCCTTCAAAGTGAAAACCTACAGACAGAAATTCCAAGTTTACTATTATTTCTTGGCGGAAATATAGGGAACTACAAACAAAATGAAACGAAAAACTTAATGTCTATTTTTTATGATTCAATGAAACCCAATGACAAGTTATTAATTGGTTTCGATTTAAGGAAGAATCCGATTACAATTCACAATGCTTATTACGATAAATACGGCATTACAAAAAGATTTAATCTTAATCTTTTAATAAGAATTAACAGAGAATTTGAAGGAGATTTTAAACTGGACGATTTTGATTTTTATTGTACTTACAATCCCGAAAATGGAAATGTAAAAAGCTATATAGTTAGCTTGAGGAAGCAGACTGTTTACTTGAAAAAGCTTGACCATTATTTTCACTTTGATTATGATGAGTGTATCTGGACAGAGCTTTCAAAAAAATATAACTTTGATGAAATAGAAGCATTAGCAAACAACACAAAATTTAAAGTCGAAAATCACTTTTTGGACTGTAAACATTACTTTTCAGATTCTTTACTTTCAAAATAAAAAGCACCAAAAAACAATGTGGACTTTCTATATTTAGACTTGGACATTAAGTTGCGTTATTTAGGGTTATAAAAATTAACTTTAAATATAAAAAAGAAACAAGACTTACAGTCCTTCATTTAAACAAAAGACAGTAAAATTAAGTGTTTCCAGGGGTAATGTTAAACAGGTATGTGATGGGTTAGATATTCAGTATTACTTCGTTGGAGAAAAAGAATCAGATACTTACGATAAGAATAGTTTTCCTGGTCGAGGGAAACCAAAATTAACAGAGTAGCAATCATAATTAACTTATAGCTCTTAATATTTTAAATCAACACTTTTAAAGTGAATAGAATGTTACTACTATTCCTATAAAGAAATAGCTGTAGTATGTTTTACTTCATTTATCATAAACATGCTATGTGTGCTTCCAATATGACTAATAGTAGTTAGTTTTTTTACCATAAACTCTCTAAACGCTTCCATGTCTTTTACTAGTACTTTTAACAAATAATCATAATCACCACTTATATGATAACATTCTAAAACCTCTTGTAAATTTGCAACTTCTTTCTCAAACTTAACAACATAATCTTGCGTATGTTGAGATAACTTAATATGGCAAAAAGCAACAAAAGACTTATCTACTTTTTCCTTTTTAACCAAAGCAACATACCTATCAATAACTCCAATATTTTCGAGTTTTTTTATACGTTCATACACCGCCGTAACCGATAAATTTAACGAATTAGACAACTCTTTATTCGTTTTTTTACTATCGTTTTGCAATAGAACTATTAATTTTTTATCTATATCATCAAATTTCATGATTGAAAATTTTTCTGTCTAAAAAGCTTAAACAACATTTTTAATTAATAATAATCTAATTTAACGCAAAAAAACAATTTTATTTTCTAAATAAAATAATTCTTATTGATTAATATTCTTTTAAAGTATAATTTTAATTAATATTTAACCAATATTCATGAAGGATTTTATTATTATAGGAGCAGGACAATCGGGGTTATCTATTGCCTACTATTTAAAGAAACAAAACTTAGACTTCTTAATAGTCGATGCTAATTCTGAAGTAGGAGAACCTTGGCTAAAACGCTGGGACTCCCTAAAGCTATTTACTCCATCAGAGTTTAATAATTTACCCGGGCTAACATTTCCCCATAAAAAAGGGCATTACGCTAACAAATATGAAGTCGCAAATTATTTAAAACAATATGCAACAACATTTAGTTTCCCTATTACTTTCAATGAAAAAATAATAGCCTTAAAAAAAGAGAGTAATCATTTTATTCTTAAAAGTAAGGGTAATGTTTTTAAAGCAAAAAATGTTATCGTTTCTACTGGCCCTTTTCATACACCATACACGCCAGCATGCCATTCCAAAATTTCAGATCATATTGTACAAATTCATAGTGAGCATTACAAAAACCCTAGTCAATTACAAAAAGGAGATACTTTAGTTGTTGGAGCTGGAGATTCTGGCGTACAAATTCTTCAAGAAATTTCTGAAACTAATAGAGCAGTATACTTTTCTGGAACTACCAATATTGGGACACTACCACAAGAAGTCTTAGGAAAAACATTATGGTGGTGGTTTAAAAAAATAGGTTTTTTATCAGCTTCAAAATATTCTTGGATTGGAAAAAAACTAATCTCTGGGAGGCAACCTGTTATTGGTACTGATGTGAAAAAATTATTTAAAAAACCCAATGTACACTGTGTTGGAAGAACTTTAGATACAGATAATGAAACTATTGTTTTTGAAAAAGAAAGAATTTCCTCTATTAAAAATATAATTTGGGCTACTGGATTTAAACCAAATTTTAACTGGATTGAAGGTGAGCAAATGGATTCTAAAAACTACCCAAAAAATTATAGAGGTATTAGTGAAATAAAAGGGTTGTATTATTTAGGATTACCATGGTTACATACCAGAGGTTCTGCTACCCTTGGTGGTGTGAAAAATGATGCCATTTATTTAAATGACTATATTTTAAAAATGAAAGCTACTGTAAAAGAGCATTCAAAAAACGAAAATAAAAGAATAATTAGTTTAAACATAAAATAGCATAATAATGAATGATGACAAAGAAATATGGCTAAACGATTTAAAACGTAAAAGAGAAAAAGGGCCAACATTACACAAGGCCTCTTATTCAGAATTTAATGATGCAACAAAATCGGTTCATGCAGGCCAATATAACGATCCTATTACTGGAGCTTTAGGAACTCCTATTTACCAGTGTTCTACATTTTATTTAAATGAAGATTCATATAAAGCTATAAAAGAAGGTCGTGGTAGAGATGAAATGATATATTCTAGATACGGTAATCCTTCTCAATGGAGTGTTCAAGAAAAACTATCTTCATTAGAAAATGCAGAAAGTTCTATTGTTTTTGCTTCAGGCATGTCTGCAATTTCTTCAACATTATTGGCTATGTTAGATAAAGGAAGCCATGTGGTGTCCTCAAGAGACATATATGGCGGAACTTATAACTTTTTATATGAAGATTTATTCCGTTATGGCATGTCGGTTACCTTTACCTCTCCTACTAACCTAAATGAAATAGAAGAAGCCATACAAGAAAATACTAAAGTTTTATATTTCGAAGCACTAACAAACCCTTTGTTAAAAATTACGCCATTAAAAAATTTAGTTGCTTTGGGTAAAAAATATAACTTAAGAGTTATTATAGACAATACTTTTTTAACGTCTTATAATGTTAAACCTCTTAATTTAGGAGTCGATTTAGTCGTAAACTCCGCAACAAAATACTTAAATGGACATTCTGATTTAATTGGAGGCACCGTTTCTGGATCTAGGAAACTGATAGATCGTATATGGCCACAAATGCTTAAAAACGGAGGTTCTATGAACCCGCATAGCTGTTTCTTACTAGAACGTAGTTTAAAAACATTTGCTCTTAGAATGCGTACACATAATGAAAACGCGTTAAGACTAGCTAGTTATTTGGAAACCCATAAAAAAATTAAAAGAGTTTATTATCCAGGGATACCGTCTCATGAACAACACGATTTAGCTAAATCTCAAATGAAAGGCAAATATTCTGGAATGATTAGCTTTGAAATTGAAGGCGGAAACAAAAACGCTCACAAATTATTAAGCCATTTAAAACTGCCAAAAGAAGCAACAAGTTTAGGTGGCGTAGAAAGTTTAATTTCTTTACCATATAACACCTCACAAGCTTCACTAACTAAAGAACAACAAAAAAGTATCGGTATAAATGAAGGCCTTGTTCGCTTATCGGTCGGTATCGAAGATATTGAAGATCTAATTACCGATTTTGAACAAGCAATTAATAATGTATTTAAAAAAGAACAGATATGCTAAACAATATTAATATCGCAGGATTGAGCGAATTTACTAACGAAGTAAAAGACGCACCAACTGAAGGAAAAGCAACATATGGAATTGCTCTAGATTGGGTTAGTGGAACAAAAACTAAAGTAAAAACTAAAAATATGATTTTAGGTAATCATAAAATAATAAGAGATTTTGAATTCGCTATAGACGAACCCTCTCAATTATTAGGTGTTAATCATGCGCCAAACCCAGCCGAATACATGTTAGGTGGTTTAGCTGGTTGCATGGCAGTAACATTTATGGCTGGGGCAACAGCCATGAACATTGAGATTAACAAATTAAACATTGAAATTGATGGCGAACTAGATTTAAATGGATTTTTAGGAATAGACAACCAAGCAAATGTTGGTTTTCCTGAACTAAAATTTATTTTTAATGTAAAAGGCAATGGATCGCAAGAACAATATAATAAGCTTATTGAACGTGTAATGAAGTACTCCCCTAATTTTAACACTATAAAAAATGAAGTAAAAATGATTGGAGAACTAAAAGCCTAACTCGTTCTTATACATAAGAACTGTTTGTTTTTTAGATAATATAATATTTTTTATATCCCTTTTAATCGTTCCCAAAATTTAGAAAACAATGCTTTAGTTGGGCGTTTACCTTGAAATTTTTTCATGTCCAAACGCTCTCCGTTTTTATACATTGTCAATTTAAAAACTGCTGAATTAGGATCATTAACATCGAAAAAAGGATAACGTAAATCTGTATATGTTATATTTTCTGAACCTTCAATTTTTTCAAGATTATAATAACCATTACTAAACCACGACATGGTTTGCATATCTTTTTCTTCAATAGAAAGTAAATGGTGTCTTTTTGGCAACTTATGCCAATTTTTAAATGCGGCTTCATTATCTAAAACCGAATAAAAACTAGCATAATAATAGTTTTCATCTTCAGCAATACCATACCATAAA
>JAHDGB010000123.1 GCA_020627885.1 Flavobacteriaceae bacterium
TGGAAAGACTACTCTAAACATATACAATAGTTAGTGTCGAAAGCTGTAATTTATTGTTGTTAAATTAATATTGAGTTTGATAAAAATTAGTTTTTATTATATTTGTATAGCTTATATAGAAAATTAGATGATAAATATTATAACTGTTTTAGTTGCTATTTCTTTTATAGTAATAGTTTTAATAGTATTATCAATAAGACGTCTTTCTAAGTTAAAAAGAAAACGAGTTCTAGGAAGAAGCATTTCAAAAATTAAATGGTTCGATAAATTATTATTAAAACAATTTGCTAGAGATTTCCCTTTTGAAGAGTAGATTTTATTTATAAAAGTACCCTTTATTACGCTTGGTTTTTTTAAGTTTTAGTTTTTTTTGAATTTTATAACTCAAAATGAAATACATTTTTCTTAGAATATAAAGTCGTAATTTTGTGAAAAATATAATTTATGAAATTAGTTATATCTCCTGCTAAATCATTAGATTTTGAAAGTAAATTACCTACGCAAAAATTTACAGAAGCTCAATTTTTAATGCAATCTGAAAAATTAAATAAGCTTCTTAAAAAGAAAAGTGCGAAAACACTATCTGCGCTTATGAAAATAAGTGATGCATTGGGGAAATTAAATTATGAACGCAATCAAGAATGGGGACTTCCTTTTACAAAAGAGAATGCTAGACCTGCAGTTTATGCTTTCAATGGTGATGTTTATAGAGGTTTAGATGTTTATAGTCTGCCCAATAATAAAATAGATAATATGCAAAATACGATAAGGATTTTATCTGGTTTATATGGTGTATTAAAACCATTAGATCTTATACAAGCATATCGTTTAGAAATGGGAACAAAGTTTCCAGTAAAGCATAATAAAAACCTTTATGAGTTTTGGAGAAAAAGTATTACTCAAGTGTTGAATGATGAGTTAGAAGAAAATGAGTTATTTTTAAACTTAGCAAGTGCTGAATATTTTAAAGTTTTAGATATAAAGGCTTTAAAAGTTCCGATTGTAAATGTTACTTTTAAAGAGTTTAAAAATGGAGAATATAAAAATATAGCAATTTTTGCCAAATTAGGACGAGGGTTAATGTCTAGATATATTATTGATACCGGTGCAGAAACAATAGATGATGTAAAGGGGTTTAATTATGAGCGGTATGGTTTTAGCGAAACGCTTTCGTCTGAGAATGAATTGGTTTTTATTAGGTAATTAAAAAAGAGCATGTTTTATTATTTTATTTTAGCATTTCAAGGTTTTTGTATCTTTCATTTAATAAAAAATAGAAATGAGTATTATTGGTTATTTCTTATCATATTTGTGCCAGTAATTGGTTGTGTTTTTTATTTAATAACTCAGGTTTATAGTAAAAATAGAGCAAATAAAATTCAAGAAAATCTTACAAGTATTATAGTGCCTAGTAAAAAGATAAACGAACTAAAAAAGCAATTAGAGTTTTCTGAAACCTATCAAAATAAAGTCAATCTTGCCAATGCATATGTTGAAATAAAAGATTATAAAAATGCCATTTCTTATTATGAAGAAGCATCTAAAGATACATCTCAAAAGACCTATCACTGTAAAGAACAATTAGTTGTTTGTTATTACCATATCGAAAATTATGATTTAGTTATTTCTGAAGCCGAAAAAATTAAACAGAATATTGAGTTTGAAAAATCTGATGCCCAGTATATATATGCTCTTGCCTTAAAAAATAAAGGAAGGTATCGTGAGGCTGAAACCGAATTGCGTAAAATAGATCAGCGCTATTCCAATTATGATAAACGATTGGTTTTTGCTAAATTTTTAATCGAACAAAATAAAAAAACTGAAGCAAAAGAAGTTTTAACCGAAATGTTTAATGAGGCCAAACACATGAAGCCTTCTAATAAACGTATTAATCGATCTGTGTTTGTAGAAGTAGAAAAATTATTAAAAACAATGTAATATTTTTGCATGAACACCCATATGAACCATATATTACTGAAAACGCCAATAAACTTATAGTGGATACGTTGCCACCACCACGATTTTCTACAGGCAAATTAAAAGAAGGTGATGTTAATTTTTGCTATGGAAGCATAGATGGTTTACTTTGTCCAATATTAAATAAAATATTTAGCCTTAATCTAAAATTAGAAACAACTCAAGAAGCTATAGCGCAAAGAAAGGATTTTTTAAAGAAAAGAAAAATAGGTATTTGTGATATTGTACAAAGCGAAAGTGTGATAAAATTGATGCTTCAGATGTAGGGGTGTATAAGCCTATTCTTTGATATTTAATAAGTTACCTTAAACATTGTCCCCAAATAAAAACATTAATATTTACAGGAGGTAATATTAAAAACGGACCAGAGTATTTTTTTTAGACAACATTTAAAAACATATAATTTAAAACTAAAAGTTGTTTCAAATGAAGTACTGCGCATACACGAGTTTAAATTAGAGAGCTAACCCAAGTACAATCTAGGTAAAATAATAAAAATTAAAACAGTTTCTTTAACTGCGCCCTCTGGCGCAGCAAACCGAGTAATAGGAAGTATGAATATATATAAGCAGTTAAAAAAAAGTAACCCTAATTTTAATACATTTGATTATAGAGTAATGCAATATAGAGAAGTGTTTTAGAGGGGTAACTCAATTGTCTAAGACCTTCATAAATTACTATGCCAACTGCATTTGCAATATTTAAACTACGTATGTTTTCATTATATAAAGGAATTTTGTAAAGGAGTTCTTGGTTTTTTTCTATAAGTGTTTTGGGTAAGCCTACCGATTCTTTTCCGAATATTAAAAATAAATCATCTTCAAAAGGAATATTCCAATGGTTCACTTTTCCATGACTAGACAGAAAAGCCATTTTTTTAAATTCATTTTGCTTAAAAAAATCATCTATAGACTCATAAATAATAACATCAATATGTTTCCAATAGTCTAGCCCAGCACGTTTTAATCTTGTGTTTGTTAATTCAAAACCAAATGGTTTTACCAGATGCAAGGTGCTTCCAGATGCAAGGCTTAAGCGGCCAATATTTCCTGTGTTATTAGGGATTTCAGGTTCTATAAGCACAATATTAAGCGGCATTTTTTGAAACTATTTTAATTAATAATACTCGTAGTAATAGTATAAATGGAAAGCCATGAAGTAATACATCCCACCAATCTTTTATTTGCATACCATTAGCGCCTCCTTTTATCCAATTTAATTTTCCAACAATATGCGGTTCTGGATAATATGGAGCCAACCCTAATGTTAAGCACAATAAAATAATAACTTTAAAACTGTTTAAGAATTTCATGTCTATATTAATTATATAACCAATTTTCTAATATTTGTTTACCATTTGGAGTGAGTATAGATTCTGGGTGAAATTGTACGCCTTTTACATCGTATGTTTTATGTCTTAAAGACATTACTAGACCATTTTCGTCAAATGAAGTTGCTTCTAATACTTCTGGTAAATTAGGGTTTACTATCCACGAATGATAGCGACCTACTAGAAAAGAATTATTCATGTTTTTAAATAAAGATTCGTTGTCTACACATAACGTTATTTTAGAAGCAACACCGTGGTGTACCTCATTAAGGTTAATTAAAGACCCTCCAAAAACTTCTGCAATAGCTTGTTGCCCTAAACAGACTCCTAAAATACTTTTTGATGACGCATATTCTTTTATTATTGTTTTTAGTAGTCCAGCTTCATCAGGTATGCCCGGACCAGGAGATAGTATTATTTTATTGTAGATATTGACTTCAGATAGGCTCAATTCATTATTGCGTTTTACGATTACTTCATAATTTAAATCTTGAATGTAGTGTACTAGATTGTATGTAAAGCTATCATAATTATCTATTACTAAAACTTTCCTTTGCATAGCTAGATTTATTAGTTTTCAAAATTAGTTAAAACCTAAGACTTAATTATGTTTCATTTTAAAAACACTAAAAAATAAAATGTAACACTTTAAGTTTTTTTTCGTCATTTACTATAGAAATAGTAAATTAGAAAAAACTTTTAAATTTTATGTCAGATTTATCTCAAAATGCTTGGAAAGAACAATTAAACACCGATAATAATGCTTTTATACTGGATGTTAGAACATTAAAAGAAGTAAATGAAGGTTACATCCCTAATGCGACACATATCGATATATTTAAAGGGCAAGGGTTTGTCGATCAAGTTGAAAAACTAGATAAAAGTAAAAATTATTATGTATACTGCCGTTCAGGAGGGAGAAGTGCGCAGGCTTGTGCGGTAATGAATCAATTAGGTTTCGAAAATACATATAATCTTATGGGTGGTATTACCGAATGGAATGGCCCTATTACCCATGAATAAAAAGTAGTAATTATGAGAAAATTATTAATTTTTTTTTCAATTTTAATCATTTTGTTTAATTCTAGTTGCGCAGAAGATACCCAAGTAAAAGTTAATGTTGTTTCTCCAGAAGAAATGGAGTCACTATTAAAAGCAGAAAATGTACAGTTGGTTGATGTTAGAACTCCTGGTGAGTATGCTCAAGGTTATATCGCGTATGCCCAAAATATAGATTTTATGTCTCCAACCTTTAACGAAGACATAAAAAAATTGGATAAAAATAAACCTGTTTTTTTGTATTGTCAAAAAGGAGGTAGAAGTGCTAAATGTGCTAAAAAAATGTTAGATGCTGGTTTTAAAAAAATATATGACTTAAATGGTGGTTTTTCGAAATGGAAGCATAAAGGTTTGAAGGTTAAAACTATTTTAAAATAAAAAGACTCTTTTGTAAAGACATTTAATCGAATAAATATGCCTTTAATCGTTAAAATATACTTTTAATCGATTTTTTGTAAAAACGAATAGTGCTTTTCTTTGTTTTATAAGTTATTCTATAACTTTATAATAGTAAATAAATGAAACATAAAGTAAACTATCAGAATAGTCCCTAAAAAGAAACATTTATTTTACAGACCAATTAAAGTTGACATATAAATGCTATTACCTACCTACCGCTCTTAATTAGTGAAAAAGATAACTAAAAGACTTAATTACAGTTATTTGGTTATCTTTTTTAGTTGTTAGTTTTTTTGTGGAAGCAAACTTTAGTGTTTAAATTTCATAATGTGATTATATTTGAAGTACCAAATTTATGATTGGGTTTATATATCTAATTCCTAATTTGGCCATTTTAGTGTATTCAATCCCTATTTGTTCTTGCCAAACAAACTTTTCGTTATGGTTAATGTAGTCTCATTGCCCGTTTTGTTTTACTCTATAGTGCCTATTCAAGGAACCTTTGTTGTCAACTCCTTCTATTGTGGGTTAATAATGGTTTTCCGTTTAATCAATCATCCTGCAAAAAAAAGAAATAAAATATAAATTAGAAAAGGATAAAAAGTATAACAAATAAGGAAACTTCTACTCTAAAATATATGTAATGGTCAGGCTAATCAGTAGTAGCGATTAAGTTTCTGTAATAGAAATCAAACAGATAGGTTATGCTAATATTTGTAACTTGAAAGAGGATGATTCAATAGGGAAACAAAAAAAAAAAAATTAGATTTGTATAGACAAGATTAGTATGATGCGAGACTATCACATACAGCTCTGAGAAAAGCCTAGGGTGAAACTCTCCTTGTCTATTAGAGGCTAATCGTTAGCTAATATGATAATCAATATCAATAATTAATTTATGAAACAAATTTACATTATCTTTTTTTTTTAACCTGCGTAAAAACGAGCGCACAAACAACTGATGTTGTAACAGGGTTAAGTTTGCCACAAGGAATATTATTAAATGGAAACGACCTATATATTGCAGAAGTAAATGCTGGAAAAATTTCAAAAATAGATATTACCGATAGCTCGCCAACGACTACAGATGTTGTAACAGGGTTAAACACCCCTAGGCAAATAGCGTTAAGAGGAAATGACCTTTATATTGCAGAAACAGACGCTGGAAAAATCTCAAAAATAGACATTACCGATAGCTCACCAACAGCTACAGATGTTGTAACAGGATTGAGCTTTCCACAGGGAATATTGCTAAATGGAAATGACTTGTATATTGCAGAGATAGTTGGTGGTAAAATTTCAAAGATTGACATTACGGATAGCTTACCAATAGCTACAGATGTCGTTACAGGATTAAGTCAACCTATACAAATAGCGTTAAGAGGAAATGACCTATATATAGCAGAAGTAGATCCTGGTAAAATTTCAAAGATTGACATTACGGATAGTTCGCCAATAGCTACAGATGTTATAACAGGTTTATCTAGTCCTAATCAAATGATACTTAATGGAAATTACCTGTATATCTCAGAATCAAGTGCTACAAAAGTTTCAAAAATAGATATTGTCAGTTCTCCAACAACAACTAATTCACCAACAACTACAGATGTAGTATCAGGATTAAATTCTCCAGCAGGACTTGCAATAGATAATTATAATAATGTTTTATATATTTCTGAATTAGCACGGAAGAAAATTATAAAATTTATTAGCCCAATGCTTTCTATAAAAGAAAACACATTCAATAAAAAAGTAATAATATTTCCAAATCCATCCGTAAATTTATTGCACATTTCCGGCTTGGATGAAACTGAAAAATATGAAATCTATTCTTCAATTGGTCAAAAAATAGAAGAAGGAGTGATTTCTAATAAAAAAATTGATATTCATAATTTAACTAAAGGAATCTATTACTTGAAGTTTGATGAAGGAAGTATGTTGAAGTTTATAAAGGAATAAAAAACACCAAATTTTGTCTACAAAAATGTGGCATAATTTTAAACATTAACATGTGGCCGTATTTAGGACGTGACATATTAAAATAACGTAATATTGACTAAATGCTGACTAGGGTTAAAATTAAAAATCTGTAAATAATTAATTATTTACAGATTTTTTTGTGGAGTCGGAGAGAATCGAACTCTCGTCCAAACAAGTAACCAAAAAGCTTTCTACACGTTTATTCTTTTCTTGTTTTTTCGATTATAAACTGGTTAAAGACAACCTACTTATAACTTATCTTTTTTAGTTTCAATAAAGCACCAAAGCATTACTTTATCTATACTGACATTTACGATGCCTCAAAATGGAACGCCGTCAATCAAGGCTTTCCGGAGACATAAAGCTTGCACACCTTGTGTGCCTAGGCTAATCTTACTATAATTCAGATTATGCAGCTAAAGCGTAGTTATTCTCGCCG
>JAHDGB010000124.1 GCA_020627885.1 Flavobacteriaceae bacterium
TTAGAGATATCATGCGAAATAAAATTTATACAGCAACTGGCAATAAAAAAGAGCGTATTGAAAACTTAGAAGATCGTCTTGATAAAGATCCTAATTCTGAAGCCAATTATTTAAAACTCATTTTTCGCTACAGTGAGAATAATGAAAAAGTAAAGGCTTTTGATGTGGCCAAAAAATTACTTACTATTAATCCTAAGTCGCAATTGGTGCATTTGGCGTTATATAAGTTTTATTTAGATGATGATAAACCAAAAAAGGCAATAGAGTCTATGAAAATAGTGCTTTCTAGCACAAAGATTAGACCCGAATCGAAAGTTAAAGTATTAGCCGATTTCGTACAATTTGTTTCTAAAAATGAAGCTTACGAAGGAGAACTTGTAGCTATTACATCTAAACTTACAGAAACAGACGCTTCTGGAAAAACATTTGTAGAATTGGCGCAATATTATTTGTTGAAAGACGATAAAATTAAAGCATTAGACTATTATAAAAAAGCATTAAAAATTGAACCTAATAATTTTGGAATACGTAGAAATATATTACTGTTGCATATTGATTTAGGCAATTATACAGATGCAGAAAACTTTAGTGCAAAAAGTTTAGAAAGGTATCCTTCTCAACCAGTATTATACCTTATAAATGGAGTAGCACTTAACAATTTAAATAGAAGCAAAGAGGCTATCGAAAGTTTAGAAATAGGCTTAGATTATATTATTGATAATACCAAAATGGAGATCGATTTTTATAAGCAATTAAGTAAAGCACATATGGTATTAAACAATTTAGAGAAAGTAAAGACGTTTAATGAAAAAGTAAAAAAGTTAGAATTTTCAAATTAATGATAATTAAAAAATCTATTTCTATATCTTGTATTGTTTTCTTGTTCTTTGTTTTTGCATGTAAATCAGCAAAAGTAAATGGAGAAGGTGTTTTGGACCATAAGATGACTACCAAACAGATTATTAAAAACAATAAAAAATCTTCATCTAAATTTAAAACACTTAGTGGTCGTGTTAAGATTGGACTTATAGAAGAAAATAAATCGCAATCTTATTCTTTATCTTTAAGAATGGAAAAAGATAAAACTATATGGATGAGTAAATTAGGTATAGTGAAAGCTATTATTACTCCAAATCGTGTGGCATTTTATAATAAATTAGACAATACATACTTTGATGGCGACTTTGCTTTTTTAAGTGATTTGTTAGGAACTGAACTCAATTTTTATAAAGTTCAGAGTTTATTGTTAGGCGCTCCTATTTTTGAATTAAATGAGAAAGATTATTCAGCGTCAATTCATGAAAAATCATATTTATTAACCCCAAAAAAACAGCAAGAGTTGTTTGAGTTGTTTTTGTTATTTAATCCCATTCACTTTAAAATGAATTCTCAGCAAATTACGCAAGAGAACGAAGGAAGGCATTTAGAAATAAATTATAAAACGTATCAAAATGTTGAAGAAGAAATCTTTCCAGAAACCATTCAAGTTAATGCTTTAGAACATAAAAAGTCGCTAATAATAAATTTGGAGATGAAAAATATTGAACTTAATAAAAATATTAATTTCCCATTTAAAATCCCTTCTGATTTTGAAGCCATAGAATTTTAATATGAAGCATCTTCATGTGTTTAAATATAAAGTAGTATTTGTTTTACTGTGTTTAATATTGAATTTTTCTTCTGTAATTGCACAAAGTCAAAGTAAAAAACAGGAAAAACTAGAAGAACGACGAGTTGAGTTAAGAAGAGAAATTAAGAAAATTAACGACCTTTTATTTAAAAATAAAACAAAAGTTAAATCGCAAATTTCTGTAATAGAAAATGTAAACCACAAAATAGGTGTTCGAAAAAACTTAATTAAAGTAACCAACCAGCAGGCTAATTTATTAACAAGAGAAATTAATGCCAATAAAAATAGCATTTCAAAATTGCGAGAGGATTTAACTAGCTTAAAAAAAAACTATGCTAAGCTTTTAGAAAAAGCTTATAAAAATAAAAGTAAACAAAGCCGTATAATGTTTTTATTGTCTTCAGAGAATTTTAAACAAGCTTATAAGCGACTTAAATATATTAATCAATATACTAATTATCAAAAAGAGCAAGGAGAATCAATAAAGGCAAAAACTGAAGAGTTGAAAGCTATTAATGAGGTCTTGCTAAAACAAAAAGAAGATAAAAATAAATTGGTTACAGAGAATAGAGTAACTCAGAAACTACTAGAAACTGAATTAGGAGAACATAAAACCTTAATGAAGTCGATAAAGAAAGATTTAGGTAAATTTTCATCTCAAATTCGTAAGAAACAAAAAGAAGCTGAGAAAATTGATAGACAAATCGATAAAATTATTAGAGAAGCGATAGCCAGTTCTAATAAAAAAGCAGGTAAAAGTTCTAAGTCTTCTGGGTTTAATTTAACTGCTGAAGCAAAAATTTTGGCAAATAATTTTATTGCGAGTAAAGGCAAATTACCTTGGCCTGTAGAAAAAGGAACGGTAAAGTTGAGATATGGTAAACAACGTTCTTTATTTGATCCATCAATAACTATAAATAGTAATGGTGTTAGGATCGCTACAGAAAAAGGGGCAAAAGTTCGCAGTGTTTTTAATGGGAAAGTGTTAGCTGTTCAGCAGATTAAACGGGGAAACTTAATGGTTTTAATACGACACGGTAATTACATAACAACTTATAAGAACCTATCTAAGGTTTTAGTTAAAAAAGGGGATAAGGTAACGACCAAGCAAGTAATAGGGGAAGTATTTACTAACAAAACAACAGGACAAACTTTATTAAGTTTTAGTGTTTTTAAAGAGAATAAAACACAAAACCCTGCAGAATGGATTTATAAAATGTAACCTATAATTATTTATTTAAATAATGCTTTAAGTTCTGTTGCGTCTTCAGCCTTCATTTTTTTAGCAAGGACTAAACTTAATTGCTTTCTTCGTAATGCAGCTTGATAACGTTCTTTTTCAAGATCCGTTTCAGGGATAAGTTCAGGAACACCCACAGGGCGTCCGGTTTCATCTACGGCCACAAAAGTATAAATGGCTTCATTAGCTTTAGTCTTTAGGCCAGATTCTCGATCTTCAATCCATATGTCCATAAATACTTCCATCGAAGTTTTAAACGCTCGAGACACTTTTGCTTCAACTGTAACAACACTTCCTAACGGTATAGCACGATTAAAAGCAACATGGTTTACAGAAGCAGTTACAACTATACGTCTAGAGTGTCTTCTTGCCGCTATACCTGCAGCTCTATCCATTCTGGCTAGTAATTCGCCACCAAACAAGTTGTTAATAGGGTTTGTTTCTCCGGGCAAAACCATATCAGTCATTACTGTGCGAGAATCCTTAGGTGCTTTTGGGTTCATAAGTTATTTATATTAAGAGTCTTAATTTAGTATTTAATTAAAAAACTAAATTAAAAAGAGAGCAACTATTATTATAGAAAAATAAAACGTTAATTTAGTTTTTTTACGAGCAGCCAAGCATTACTATTATCATTATTTCTAATAGCCCATAACTCTTCTAATGCTTCAGATCTAGTTTTATAACTAGAATAAACGACTTGGTGTAATCCAAATTTGTTTTTTCCAATTTTTCTTGCACTGTAACCTTTATCAATCAATTCATTTACTTTTTTTGTTGAGTTTTCTTCAACACGATAAGCACCAGCAACAACATGATAGTTTCCCGTTTGCTTTTCAATATTTAAAGTAAGCGTAGGCAATGGGTTATTAATTACGAAGGTCGCTTCTTGAATTTTGCTTTCTAATTGTAAATTGGCTTCTTGTTGAGCTATTTTATTATGTGTTTCAATACTATCAACATAATATTTAGAACCACCTAAACCCCCAAGAGTTAATACAATAAGTGCAACGGCAGCATATTTTAAGTAAGGTTTAGTTTTTCGCTTTTCTGGTGTAATGGCTATTGGTGTTTGCTTCTCAATAGCTATTACTTTTTCTTTATGCGTTTCTCTAACCATTATTGGTTTTTCTCTACTAATAATAGGAGAAAATACTTGAGATAAGCCAAAAGCATCAGTCAAATAATTTAATCGATTAGAAGGCTCAAAAGTTATTTTACTCTCATTATTTAATACCAAATCCCCAATTGTATCAAAAGAAAGTACTCCGCCTTCCTTTAAAAAAGATTTTAAATCACTTACCTGTTTTTGAATTTTTTTAAAAGCAATTGCAAAAGGAATTTTTTCAATATCAGCAACATAATTTGCTAATAAACCATCATTATGCTTTATCTGTTCATTAAATGATATTATTTTTTTAGGAGGGCAAAATGCATGTGTCGTTTCATGTACTTTTGCTGGAACGTGTTGAGTTATAAAAGCACCAAATTCTGGCACAATAACACATTCATATCTGTATAATAAATCGCTTATGTAGTTTTCTAATTGCATCTACACAAAGTTAAATTTTTTAGAGGTAATATAAAACTTATAATCTAAAATAATTATTCTCATTTTAAAGTTGTTGTATAGATCATTAAGGAAGTCGTTTAGTAAATTTAAAATAGTTAACAGTTACTGATACAAAATATATGTATTTTCGAATATTAAACATAATATACAGAGATGTCCGAAAATGATTTAATACATACTCTTGCTTTATTGCATGTTGCAAGAATTGGTGATACTACTGCAAAAAAACTAATTTCTTATTGCGGATCTGCCGAAGGAGTATTTAAAGAACAAAAGCAAAATTTGTTAAAAATAGAAGGTATTGGAGCAATTACTATTAACGATTTACATGCCAAAAATCATATAGAAGAAGCTAAGGCAGAGCTTGAATTCATTAAAAAAGAAAATATTAAATGTCATTATTTTAAAGAGGAGGATTATCCTGAACGTTTAAAACATTGTATAGATAGCCCTGTATTATTATTTTCAAGAGGAAATATAAACTTAAATAGAAAGCATATTATTAGCATTGTAGGCACTCGAAAAATAACAACTAACGGAATTGCGTTCTGTGAAAAATTAGTTGAAGAATTAGCAGTTTACAACCCAGTAATTATTTCTGGTTTTGCATATGGAACAGATATTATAGCTCAAAAAGCAGCTATGAGGCATAAGTTACAAACTGTTGGATGTTTGGCACATGGGTTAAACCAAATTTACCCTAAAGGACATAAAAAATATATGATGGAAATTGAGAATAATGGCGGATTTTTTACAGATTTTTGGAGTAGCGATGCGTTTAATAGGAACAATTTTTTAAAACGTAATCGCATAATTGCTGGTACAAGTGAAGCTACTATAGTTATTGAATCGGCTGAAAAAGGAGGGAGTCTAGTTACTGCAGATATTGCAAATTCGTATAATAGAGACGTTTTTGCAGTTCCTGGGCGTACTACAGATTCCCAAAGTATAGGTTGTAATAACTTAATTAAACAACAAAAAGCACATTTACTCTCTACACCATTAGATGTTCCTTACTTGCTTAATTGGCAATTGGAAAATGAAAAACCAGTTCAAAAACAATTGTTTACAGATTTGGAAAGTTTGGATAGAGAAGAAAAAGTAATTTATAATTACTTAAAAGACAATAATAAAAAATTGTTAGATACTATAGCGGTTAATTGTAATCTTCCAACATATAAAATTGCTAGTAAGCTCTTAACTATGGAACTTAAAGGAATAATAAAACCGCTTCCTGGTAAATTATTTGAGGTCGTGTAAAAATTCGATTAGTTTCATAAATATTGTTTGTACACCTTAAAGACTTCTATTTGTAAGACTGTGTTTTTATGTTTTAATCTTTAAAATAGTTGCACATTTAGAAGTCTTTACTGTGTTTGATTATCAGGTAATTGAGTTTTTATTGCTGTGTTTTTGAAAAAAAATGTAATTGTAGTTTTTCAAAATATTTGAGTTTGTAATCAAAGAATTTATTATTATTATTTTAATTTGTAACAGCATTTATAAATTATAATTACTATATTTAAAGTATAATGTCTCCCTATTTTTTAACTAGCAATAAACAAACTTAAATAGTCCCAAATGTTTGAACCTGTTATAAAAGCCAAGGAGAACGACTCTATTCCGTTTCGCCAAGACATAGCAAAAATATTAAATGTAAGTAATGTTAATAACTGTAAAGTAAGCGAATTAAAAAACCTTTCTATAGTTACTGGAAAACAGGCGATGTATATCATAGACTGGCAAAAATCTCAATTAGTATATACTCATGGTATTCTAGAAATGTTGGGTTATACTAAATCGGAGTTTACTATAGATTTCGCTTTAAATTGCATACACCCTGATGATATAGATGTTGTGAGTAGGATCCTTAAAGGGGTTATAGATCTTGCTAAGAATACTATTGAGATAGTAGAAAGACAATATTTAAACTTAATCTTTAGAGTATTAAAAAAAGATGGTAATTATTTAAGAATAATGCTTCAATCATCACCATATAAAAGAGAGCAAGAGGGTCAAATTATTAGTAATGTATCTGTACTTACAGATATTTCATTTATGAATGCGATGACAAATTTGGTAGAGTGGGAGTTATTTGCTGATAATATAGATATATCTAATTTCAAACAGAATATTTATAAAGAATTCGCTAATTTTTTTACACCAAGAGAAAAGGATATAGTACACCTTATTAAAATGGGAGCAACTAATAAGCAAATAGCGGGTCAATTATTTATTAGTCCCCATACTGTCGTCTCTCACCGAAAAAACATTCTAAAAAAATGCAACTGCCATAACAGTAAGCAACTGTTAAATTTTTGTGCTCTTAGTGGTATTATATAGTAAATAGCATTTTGTTTTTTAAAATATACCGTCATGACGGTATGGGTTAACAATCTTATATTTTTTATCTTGAATCACTTTATAAATCAGAAGTCTTTTCTTTAATGTTTCATATTAAATGAAAATATTTATAACTATTTAATATGTCTTTTTCTGATTATATAGAACCCTGATCTATCCTAAATTAACAACTTTGTTTTATCTAAAAAGAGGAGCGCCATGTCGTCTTAATCCTTTTTAGCAAAAAAAACATTATTAATTAAAACTAATCAAAAATGAAAATTAATCAACACTTTAGGGTACTCAATATTTTGGATGCCAAAACTCAGAAAATCAATTTTTTAAACCAACTTCTTAAAAATCAATTTAGGGTTTTAATGATTATTTTAT
>JAHDGB010000125.1 GCA_020627885.1 Flavobacteriaceae bacterium
CATAGTTTTCACTAAATTTACTGGCAATAAAATAATGAAGTGATTTAAACTTTTTCAATTCGCTATAAAAATGTCCTTTTTCACTCAATTTTCGTCTTTTTCTTACTTCGTAGCGCTGCTATGAAGTGCAAAAAAACACTTCAATTGATCAAAAAATCACTATTTTTCGCTAGAATCAAAAAAGTTTAAACCACTTCAATTTGATAAAATTTATATATGCCTATAAAATTATTTCCTTCACGCTTTAAATTACTAAAAGCTTTTGTTGTTCTTTTTTTACTTATTTCATTTTTAGTGAGATTAAGTTTTCTGTTTTGGAATTTTTCGGAAATAGACAAAGGTGTTTTTAAATTAGGTGGTACTTTCATTATAGGTTTTCTTTTTGATTTAGCAACAGTTTCCTTTTTTACTATTCCATATCTTATCTATTTATTAATAATACCAAAAAAATTATACGGCTCGCTAGTAGATAAAATTATTACTTACTTTGCGTTTTCATTAGGTGTCTTTATAGTATTCTTTTCATTTTTTGGTGAATTTACTTTTTGGGATGAATTTGAAAGAAGATATAATTTCATTGCGGTCGATTACCTTATATATACATACGAAGTCGTACAAAATATAAATGAGTCGTACCCATTGCCCATACTTATTTCTGCAATGCTTGCTTTAGTGTTTTCTAGTATATTTATTATATACCGTTTAGGCTATTTTCAAATAACATTTACCAGTGAAACGCGTTTTAAATCTAAAGTGTTTTCTTCAATATTTTGGTTTGGAATTGTAATAATTTGTAGTTTATTCATTACAAATAAACAAGCAGATTGGTCTAGTAATAGATATAATAACGAGCTTTCTAAAGCAGGTATTTATTCATTTTTTGCAGCTTTTAGGAATAATGAATTGCCATATAAAGACTTCTATAAAACTATTCCTAAAGCCCAAGCATATGCTACTGTAAAAGCAAGTTATAATAATACTGGAGACACTTTTTTATCTCCAAATAAAGACGAAATACGTAGAAAAATTATAAATTCTGATAGTTTAAAAAAAACGATAAAGCCCAATGTTATTTTTATATGCATAGAAAGTTTAAGTGGTAAGTATTTAAAGGCATTTGGTAGTAAAACAAATATAACACCTAACCTTGATGCTTTAGAAAACGAAAGTTTATTTTTTACAAAACTATTTGCGACAGGGACACGAACTGTTCGTGGTATGGAAGCCATAACCTTATCGATACCACCTACACCTGGCCGTAGTATTGTTAAGCGAAAAGATAATCAAGGGTTATTTACAATAGGAGAGGTCTTTAAAAAACAAGGCTATAGCCGTAAGTTCTTTTATGGAGGAGATGGTTATTTTGATAATATGAATACTTATTTTGGCGGTAATGGTTTTGATATTATAGATAGAGGTCGAGGCTTTTTATTAGATGCTAGTATTACAACTACTCGAACTAATATTGAAGATGATGAAGTTACTTTTGAAAATGCTTGGGGAGTTTGTGATATGGATATTTATAATAAAGTTATAAAAGAATCTGATAAGGCTCATAAATCTGGCAAGCCATTTTTTTCTTTTGTAATGACAACCTCTAACCATAAACCTTATACATATCCTGAAGGGAAAATAGACATTCCTTCTGGCAGCGGTCGGCATGGCGCTATAAAATATACTGATTATGCAATTGGAGAATTCATTAAAAAGGCAAAACAGAAACCTTGGTTTAAGAATACAGTATTTGTTATAATGAGTGACCATTGTGCTAGTAGTGCCGGGCGTTGGGAATTAGATGTGCAAAATTATCATATCCCAGCGTTAATTTATAATTTGCCAAATATTGCTCCGCAAAAAATTGATAAAGTCTGTTCGCAAATAGATATGTACCCTACGTTATTTGCTTTATTAAATTGGGATTATGAATCTAATTTATTTGGTAAAAACGTTATGAAAATGCAACCTGAAGAGGAGCGAGCATTTATTGGAAATTATCGTAAACTTGGTTATTTAAAAGATGATAAAGTTATGATATTAGATGAACAAGCTAATGCTAATTTTTATAAATGGTTTCCTTCAGATAATAGTTTGTCTCCAAGAAAAATAAATACCAATTTTTTAAATAAGAGTATCTCTTTCTACGAGGTAGCCGATGATTTGTATCGTAATAAAGGGTTAAAAATTAATAACTAAGCATTTGATAAATATACACTTTATAGTAAACCCTATTGCTGGTTCTGGTAGTCATAGTTTTTCAGATGTTTTTCTTAAAGATTACTTTAAAGAAGATTGCTATAATATAATAATTAAATCTTCGGAATATAAAGGCCATGCTGTTAGTTTAACTAAGGAATCTGTTAGCCAAAAGGCAAATATTATAGTTGCTTGTGGAGGAGATGGAACCATAAATGAAGTTGCGTCTACTTTAATTGAAACTAATATCCCATTAGGGATTATTCCTGTAGGTTCTGGTAACGGATTAGCTTCAAACCTTAAAATTCCTAATAAAATTAAAGAAGCTATAGTAGTAATTAAAAACAATATTCAAACACGAATAGATGTTGGTTGCGTTAACAATCGTTATTTTTTTAGTAATACCGGTTTTGGTTTTGATGCGAATGTTATTAAAAATTATGAAGCATCTCAAAGAAGGACATTATATTACTATATAAGAGCAACACTTAAATCTTTTGTGAGTTTTTATAAAAATAAAAATATAACGATAGAAATTGAAGGAGGAGAAACCATGGAAAACCCCTTTTTAATTTTTATTTCTAATTCTAATGAGTTAGGATATAGTGTAAGTTTAACCCCTAAAGCATTATTACAAGACGGTCTTTTAGATGTTGTTATTGTGCCAAAATTAAGTAAGTTAAAAATGCTGCTTTTTGGAGTTTTTATGCTTTTAAAAAAACCAGAATTATTGAAAGGAGTAAAGTGTTTTCAAACAAAAGCATTAAAATTGTTTCGAAAACAAGGCGATTTTTTTGAATCTCAAATGGATGGTGAATTATTAAAAATACAAGATGATTTTATATCTATTTCGTTAAAAGAAAAATCATTACTAGTTATCGTTTAAAAGTTGTGGATAGGAACATATAGAAAAATGAAAAAAACAATTTTGCTGTTATGTCTTTTTATATCTTTTTTTAGTTACACCCAAGACCTAAATACTAAAGAAGGGCAAAGAAAAAAGACCATTCAAGATGTAGGAGACTATACCCAACATGCGCCTGCATTAGCGTCTTTAATTACAATAATAATCAAGAAAGACAAAAAAGGGTTCTGGCAATTTGCTAAATCTTATGGTACTACATTAGGGCTAACTTATGCTTTAAAATATACCATTAATAAACCTAGGCCTGCAGGCAGAACAGATGGACACGCATTTCCGTCTGGGCATACCTCTGTTGCCTTTTCTGGAGCTTCATTCTTGCAGCGGCGTTATGGTTGGAAATATGGCATTCCTGCCTATTTAGTATCTGGATATGTTGCATATAGCAGGATAGAGGGTATACATGAAAGGCATGATGGTTGGGATGTATTAGGGGGTATTGTTTTAGCAGTAGGAAGTACATATTTATTTACAACTCCTTATGAAAAAGAACACATTAAATTAACATTTAATAAGGATAACGGAGATTATTTGGTTGGGTTAAAATATAAGTTTTAAATTACCTTTCAAACACCTAAAACGATTTATATTAAACCAATTAAATTATATTAATAAAAATAATTTATGAAAATAGATTGCACTTATTTAATAAAAAATAAATTAAAACTAATTATAGCTTTTACACTTACAATCTTTCCAATTATTGGTGGTGCTCAGGAGGAAAAACAAGATACACAAACTTTTGATATAAATAATAGTACTGTTTCTTATAGTTATACTAAGCCAAAATTTTTTGATATGGTAAAGTATGTTCCAAATGATATTTTTGAGTTTGGGAAGTTTATTGTTAAAAAAGAAAATTTATTGTGGACCAGTTTGGCAGTAGGAGGAACCGTAGCTTTAATTCCTTTTGATCAGAAACTTCTTGATAACGCTCAGGAAATTGGAGAAACAATAGGGTTATTTGAAGATGTAAGATATACAAGAGTTTTAGGTATAGAATTTCTTCCGAAAAATATTAACGGTGCGATATATTATTTAGGTAATGGATTAACACCAGTGCTTATAAGTGGGGGGTTTTATTTGGCCGGTAAGCTTAATAATGATTTCCGTGCTTTAAATGTTTCTAGTGAATTAATAGAAATTATATTCTCCTCAGGAGTTACAACACAAGTTATTAAAAGAATAACAGGTAGACAAAGCCCTAGTGCAGCAATAAAAAGTGGAAATCCTGGAGGGCATTGGACACCATTTCCAAGTTTTAAAGCCTATCAGACTAATACCCCTAATTATGATGCAATGCCCTCAGGACATATTACTACTTATATGGCAGCACTTACCGTTTTAACAACTAATTATCCCGATGCAAAATGGATTAAACCAGTAGGATATTCATTAGCTGGGTTAATGGCCTTTCAAATGATGAGCACTAGAGTGCATTGGATTTCAGATTATCCATTTGCAATATTAATGGGTTATGTTATAGGAAAGAATGCTGCAAATCGTAGAATTAAAAAGAAAGTTAAAAAAGATATAACTGGTACTATAATAGTACCAAAATTTAAAACAAACTTTAACTTTAATTATTCTTCTGAATATAAAATGGCCGGTTTAACTATTATTTTTTAATAAGTTATTGAAATAAGTAGTTTTTTTTAATGTTAAAACCTTTTCTTCTTTGAAATTAGTTCCAAAACTTTCTTTTTTTAATATTGTTTGTGCTTGATTTATTTGAATTCCAACAAAGAAAACAAATAATAATGGTAGTTATACTTAAAGAAACAATAAATAAATGTTAACATGAAGAAAAAGGGATTAAAATGTTAATTAGGTAATTATATAGTTTAATTATTAGGAACCTATATGAATGCTGCGACACCTGTTTTTATATAATTAAGAATAACAGATAGAGTAGTAGTATCCTGTGTATAACAGGGTAATATTTGCTTGTGATAATTTAAGAATATAAAATTAAAAATACGCCTATCATTATACCTATTAATGGCACTAGCTTTTTTCGTTTATTTTTTTCTTTAAAAACAACACCTCCAACAATAACAGCAATAATTATTTGGCTTCGTTTTATAGCGGAAAGTAACATGATTAATGCATCAGGATCTTGTAAGGCTTTAAAATAAAAATAATCTGCAGCTTGTAGTAAAATACCAACAGCAACAATAGACCATCGAAATTTAAAGGCTTGTCGTTTTTCTGTATAAGGAAACCATGTAATAGTTAAAATAATTAGCAAAATTAGTATGGTATATAAACAAAACCAAAACTGTAAAGTTTGCGGGTTTAAATTTAAATTCTGAATTAAAAATTTATCATATAAACCGCTACTAGCACCTAAAAAAGTAGCTCCAATAATGGCAAATACCCATTTATTACGTTTAAAATTAATTCCTTCTTTTTTTCCAATTTTAGAATATAGTATCACTGAAAAAATAATTAAGAAAAAACCTATCCATTGGTATAAATTGGGACTCTCTTTATAAATAGCTGTAGCACCAATAAAAGTAAAAAAAGGTCCTGCTGAACGTATTGGAGTAACAATAGTTATAGGTAAATGTTTTAAAGCTTTATAAGCTAAAAGCCAAGAACTGGCCATGATAACCGATTTTATAAAAATATAACAGTGGTTTAACAAAGAAATATTCTGAAAATTATAACCATTATTTGTTGCATAACCTGGAAAAAAAATGGATAATAAATAAAATATGGCTAAGAATAAAAAACCACTAGAAACAGTTCCTAAAAGCACAGGGAAAACTTCATTACCCTGTACGGCATGTTTTTTACATAAATTATGTAACCCTAAAAATAATGCAGCAAATAAGCCTAAATACATCCACATGGTGCGAATATAGTTTGTAAATACTTATAATGTATTTTAAGGTTTCAAAAAGTATTGTATTTATAGAAGAATAGTTGGTAGGTATGGTGAACTTCGTTAATATTTAAAAAAAATATTTATTAAATAAGTAAATTTTTTAATTAAAGAAATAAAAATATTTAGTACTTTAGTCATACCTAAAATCTATATATAGCATGAACTAAAAATGCAAAAAAATGCATTTTGTTGTGATATAACATCATTAATTTAAACCTTACAATCTTATGAAAATCACTTTAAAATTATCTATTTTTTTATTAGCGTTAGTATTTACAGCATGCGATGCAGTTGATGAAATTGCAAATGTTGATAAATTTACCAAATTTGACCTTAATTCATCATCAGAAGTTTCTATTCCTGAAACAACAATTGTTAATACCCCAGTAGAATTAGATACACCAACAATAGAGTCTAACTCTAGTAGTGCCTTTTCTAATAATAATACGACTAAAGATTTAATAGAAAGCATAAAATTAACAGAAATGAAATTAGAAATTAAAAGCCCAGAGTCGGCAAATTTTAATTTCTTAAAAGAAATAACATTATTTATTAATGCTGATGGATTAGAGAAAAAACAAATTGCCTTCAAAAATAATATTGCAAATAATGATTCTTCATTCATTTTGTTAGATATTGTAGATACCGAACTAAAAGAATATCTCATAAGAGATAATTATGTGCTTAATGTTACTACTACTACAGACGAAGCAATAGATGAAGATTGTGATATAACAATATCGACTAAATTTTTAGTTGATGCTAAAATATTAGGGATTTAAATTGTTATAAAAAGTTACTCTGGTTTAATTAAATAGTTTCATAATAAACATTGTAACTTGTGGTTGGGACTAATGATGGTGCAGTTTCGGCATTTACATCAGATGTTCTGATGTTATAACTATAATTCTGCAAGTACGCCATTAAATTTTGTTTGCGGACCTATTAGTGTAGATAATAGTACATTAAGTATTGATGTTTCACGGATTGTCTCAATAGCAGTTGGTTGATAATTTCTATTTTACATAATATAAATTATAGTACATTTTATAAATAGGTTTATCCAGTGGATGAAGCTATTTATAACACAGATGGCGCGCAGGAGAAATTATGATGTTTAGTACTTCACATTCTATTTATAAAAA
>JAHDGB010000126.1 GCA_020627885.1 Flavobacteriaceae bacterium
AAGCTTAGAGGAAGTAGTTGTTACGGGGTTAGCAACTTCTATAAAAAGAAGTAATTTAGCTAATGCTGTATCTACAGTTTCTGCAGAGCAATTAGTAGGGACTACTGGACAAACGACCGTAGATGGAGCTCTTTACGGTAAAATTCCTGGAGTTAATATTGTATCAGGTTCTGGTGCGCCTGGAGGAGGTTTGGCATTAAGATTACGTGGAATTAGTTCCATTGTGGGGAATAACCAGCCACTTTTTATTGTAGATGGTGTATATATAAGTAATGAGGAATTACCATCAGGGTTACGAGGCGCTTCTGGAGCCAATAGAGGAAATGAAGAAAACTCGTCTAACCGATTGGCCGATATCGACCCTAACGATATTGAAAATATTGAGGTTTTAAAAGGGGCTTCAGCCGCAGCCATTTATGGAACACGAGCAAATGCTGGGGTAGTTATTATTACAACTAAAAGAGGTAAGAGTGGAAAAACTAACTTCAGATTTGGCCAAGATGTTGGTACAACTCGAATAGCTAATCCTTTAGGGATGCGAAATTGGACTGCAGCCAATGTTGAATCTACTTTTGGAGCTGCAGAAGTAGCTGCATATAATCAAGCCATTGCAAATGGGGGGTTAATTGATTATGAAGATGAAATTTATGGAGAAACGGGTATTATTAGTGAAACGAAGATAAGTGCTGATGGAGGAGATGCTAAAACAAAATTTTATGTAGGAGCATCTTTTAGAGATGAAGAAGGTATTATTAGAAATACTGGGTTTGACAGATTATCTATTAGAGCAAATATAAATCATAAAATATCGAAGGTTTTTGATTTTAATGTAAGTTCAAACTATGTAAGAAGTGCATCTAGTAGGAGTTTTACTGGGAACGAAAATGAAGGAGGGTTAAGTTTTGGATATACTTTAGCTTTTACACGACCATGGGTTAATCTTAATCCAGATGCCCAAGGAAACTATCCTAATAATCCAAACTATTCAGGAAACCCATTATTTGTAAGAGATAACGCAACTAATGAAGATTTAAATAATAGATTTATTCAAGGAGTTAAATTAAATACTAAATTATATACAGGGGAGAAAGATAGAGTGAAAATTGTTTCAAATTTCGGATTAGATTATTTAGCTAATCAAACCGATGTATATGTTCCTGAAACCCATCAAGGACAAATTGCTAGCGGACAAGATGGTTTTATTGCAGTGGGTAAGAATGGTTTGACAAATTTTAACTCGCAAATTATTGGAGTATGGGATCATGATGCTAGTGATGGAGATTTAACATTTACAACACAAACAGGAGTAACTTATTTAGATATTAAAAAGGATTTAGTATTGAATACTGTTACTGGGTTAATTCCTAATCAAACAAGTCTTGGTCAAGGTGCTAATCAAAGTTTTACTCAGTCTCGAAGTCAAGTTAGAGAGTTTGGTTATTTTGGACAAGTAGAAACTAATTTTAAAGATAGATTAATTGCAACTTTAGGCTATCGATTAGACAAATCGACTTTAAATGGCGATCCTAATAAACTCTATGGTTTCCCTAAAGGTTCTTTAGCAATAAATCTTAATAATTTTGATTTTTGGGGAGAGTCAGAAACTTTCAATAAGCTAAAATTAAGGACTGCTTATGGTGAAACAGGGAGTTCTCCTCAATTTGGAGGTGTATTTACTAGTTTAGGACAGGTAACTATTGGGGGTAACGGAGGATCTAGTGTTATTGGGGCAAAAGGAGACCCTAATATAGCGCCAGAAAGATCGACAGAGCTAGAATTCGGTATAGATACGAGATTGTTTAATGCGGTTAACTTTGAAGCTACATATTATAATAGAAGGGTTTTTGATTTACTTTTGCAAAGATCTCTACCTGCTTCATCTGGTTTTTCAATCGAAACGACTAATATTGCTGACTTATTAAATACAGGTCTAGAATTGGCTTTAAATATAGACGCTTTTAATAAGGAGAGTTTTAAGTGGAATACAGGTGTACAGTTTTGGTTTAATAGATCGGAAGTACAAAGGTTAGGGGTTCCAGATCCATTTGCTATTTCAGGAGCTGGTTTTGGGTTAGGCTTAGGAACCTTTTTTGCTGAAGAGGGTAAGCCAATTACGCAATTAGTAGGAACTGTAGATAATAACCCAACTCAAGTTGGTGATGTTGAGCCAGATTTTCAATTGACATGGAATAACCAATTAACCTTATTTAAAAATTTAGACTTATCTTTTTTATTCCATATGAAAGAAGGGGGGGATAATTTAAATCTTACTAAATTATTAACTGATTTAGGAGGAACCACTCCCGATTTAGATACTCAAGCTGGACAAGACAGAGCTGGAGCAGGTTTTGTAGCGACACGTTTTGTTGAAGATGCAAGCTATATAAGATTAAGGGAGGCTGCTTTATACTATAGGTTTCCTAAAAATATTGTGAAGTCTTTTGGTAATGGTGTTATAGATAATGTTAAATTAGGTTTTTCTGGGAGAAACTTATTTACCATTACAGATTATACAGGTTATGACCCTGAAGTATCAGTAAATGGTAGTGCAGGATTGTCTTCTGGTATAGATGTTACGCCATTTCCTAGCTCAAGACAGTTTTATTTCCATTTAAACGTTAAATTTTAAAAAATAAAGCAATGAGAACATTTAAAATAAAAACAATTAGACTTAATCATTTGCTTTTAGCATTGCTATTAGTAGGGATTACGTCATGTACTTTTGAAGATCAAGTAGATCCAAATAACCCAAGTTTAGAAGGGGTTTTAACTGATGCTTCTGTTAATCAATTAAACAACTTAGTTGTAGGTGTAGAATCAGCAATGCGTAATTCATTAGGGATTCAAACTACAGCAAGTGGTACTATGGCCAGAGAGTTATATTTATTTGATGCTGACCCGAGAAATACAGCAAATATTTTAGGTAAAAATGGATCAACATTAGAAAATGGCGATTTTTATGCCACTGGGCCATGGGGAGGGCGTTATAGGGCCATTAAAAATGCAAATGTGCTTATACAGTCTGTAAATAATACATCAACAGTTACTGCACAACAGCGTGCAGGTTATATCGGTTTTGCAGAAACTGTGATTGCTTTTGAATTAATAGAAGTGTTAAAATCTTATGGTAAGGCTAGAATAGATGTGGTTGATCCTGATAATTTAGGCCCAGTACTCGATTTTAGTGCCGCCATGACTCAAGTTAGAGCTATGTTAGATAGCGGATTAAATAATTTAAACCAGGCTGGAGCAAGTTTTGCTTTTCCTTTAGCTGGGTTTTCAGGGTTTGATACCCCTAGTACCTTTGCTCAATTTAATAGAGGCGTACAAGCAACTGCTGCCTTATACGATGGGGACAAATCGGCAGCTTTAACCGCTTTAACCGCTTCTTATTTTGATATTTCTGGCGATATAACAATAGGACCTAAACATGTGTTTAGTCAAAACAGTGGTGATTTTACTAACGGTGTGTATAAAGGCGCTTCTACTGTGGCTAACCCTAATAATGGGGATCAAATCATAGTTCATAATAGTTTTATTACTGATGCTGAAGCTGGAGATACGAGAGTGACGTCTAAAACTGCTGTAAGACCTTCGCCTAGTGTTCAAGATTTACTTACTGGGACTCACGAAACACGATTATATGCGACTAATGTATCGCCTATAGACATGCTAAGAAATGAAGAATTAATTTTAGTATATGCTGAGGCTAATATTGGTACTAATACAACAGAAGCTCTAGCGGGAATTAATAGAGTGAGAACAGAGGCTGGTTTAGCGACTTATTCAGGAGCTACTGACGATGCGTCTTTAGTCACCGAATTATTAAACCAAAGACGTTATTCGTTATGGTGCGAAAACCATAGAATGTTCGATCTTAGACGTTATAACTTATCTAATACTTTACCAATAGATAGAGCAGGAGATGTGGTATACAACGAATTCCCTATTCCTTTTGCGGAAAATAATTAAGTTCTAGTTTTATTACTAGTCTTAACACTTAAACCCCCTCTTGAAGCCTAGCTTCAAGAGGGGGTTTGATTTCTTATGTTTTTGCGTAACTTCGAGTTGTAAGCTCTAAATTTAACGTATGCTATTATTTATAAAGGCAAACGCCACGAAGCAAAGCTATCTCGGGAGCTGGGGTTTAATATCAATTATATTCAATTTTTAAAATAGTTATATAATTCTTAAATCCATCTAAAAAAAGTTGTATCCAAGTATCAATGAAGATACAGAGTAATTTGATTTCCATATTCCTCCTGAGGCTGTAGAATTATTTCTACTTGTTTGATATCTATACTCAATACTATATTTATTGTATTTGTAACCAAAACCAAAAGCAGCATTCACAGCAGCAACAAGGTCTATGTCTGTAGTTCTATCAAAATCATTTAACTTTTCAAATTTAACAGTAGAATCTAATGGAAAATCAGAAATAAGCCCCGCATTTAAAAACAATAAAGATTGACGGCTTATGCTAGCATTGTATCTTATTCCAAGGTGTATTTCGAGCGATTTATAATCCACTTTTGTTTCCTTTGGGAGCTGAGGGCTTAGTTGCCCACCAGAAATTCCTTCTGCTTTATAAGTATGAAAAGAAGGTTCAAAAATTGCAGCCCAATTATTGTTTTTTAAAGGGAGAAAAAACTCCATTTCAACCCCCAACCTTATTCTTGTCATATTACCAAAATTTGTTGTTTCGTCTGAGTACGTATTTTGAATTTCTAAAGAAGAGAAGTTTACCCCTGGTCTTATATTAAATTTAAAATTCGTTGGTTTTTTATTGTTTAAGTTATTCTTATAATTAGGGTTTAAACATTGGTTGTATTTCATAAAAATATTTTCTAAATCCTTTTGAATATATCTTACATCTTTTATTTCTTTGAGAGTTAAGGCTTCACATTTCAAATTATCAAAAAGTTGTCGTCTAAAAAAAGTGTTTTCAGACAGTTTGTTATTATTTTTGTAATATTTTTTATAAACGAGTTGCTTAATTTTTGAAGTTTGGGTATCAAAAAAATATAACTTAAAACCTTTTTCTTCATACACATACAAGTTAGACACGCCCTGAACAAGAACTTTTAGAAAAACCTGCTCTTTAGTAAAAATAATATCCTCATTGTTATCTAACTTATTTAAAATATTACTTGATTTACCTATTTCTACTTGACGTTTTATATATTTTGTGACATTATATATTCCAAATTCTCTAATTTTTTTCAGATTAATGTCTTTTGGCTTTTCCTCTAAAGTGATTTTATATTTAATTTTGAGAGGCGATCTACGCCACATGTTTTTTTCAATGTAACACTCTGTTTTTTCTCCAGAATTATTTATGAAATAGCCCTTTTTAAATGCCGTTTGTGAGTACGTTATTAAAGCCATTAAGAACGATATGTAAATAAGGTTTTTTTTTAAAAGTTTCATTTTATTATAATAAAATTAATGAGTTAGGTATTTGTTTTTTGATCAATGCACTATGTAATCTATATCGTCTTACTTATAATACTAGTTAAAAGCGAGCTTTAGTAATAACTAATTTTTTTTATTGATTACTGCCTTTTTATTTTCTTTATTTCTTCCTCGTTACGCCGCGAAGCAAAGCTATCTCGAGAGCGGAGGTATGTTTTTTATTCTACCTTTCTTACTCTTATCGCCACGAAGCACAGCTATCGCGAGCAGGAAACAGCGGTGTATTTTAATCAAATTCAACTTTAAAATATATAAGTCATCCTAAAACTTAAGCTACTAAAATTATAAGATTTATTTCCTAAATTCAAATCAGATGATTTTAAAAAAGATAAGTCTAAACTAGGTTGATACTCTATCAAAAAGTCAATATTTTTATTAAATATTTTAAATACTGCCCCTGTATTTACACTATAAGTTAATACGCTATTAACTTTATAACTCAATGAGGGTAAGCTACTTATTTTTGAAATTAAATGAATTGTTGAATTAGTATTAAAAAGCATACCTCCTGAAATTCCAATATATGGCCTAATTTTAGTTTCTAAATTAGCGAATATATAATTAACACCTAGCATTGTTTTTGTAAATTGAATTTTGCTAAACGCTGTGTATTCTGAGTTATCAAAAGTTTGTTTCCCTTCAAAAAAATAGTCAACAGCGAAATTAAAATCTAAATTATTATCTAACATATTAGAATGAAAGTGAGCCTTAGCACCAACAGATATAAGGTTTAAATTGTCCGTATCTATAGCTATTATCTTATTATAATTAGTATTTAAATTCATTAAACCTAATGACACTCCTAATTTGATTTTTTCTTTAGGTTTCATAGATTTCTCAACAACACTATCCGCAATTTGAATTTCGGAAGATAGATTACAATTATTATAGGTGTTAATAATTTTTTTTAGAGTTCCTAAAGTAAGGTTTGTAGCTCTTTGCTGTAATTTATTAACTGCCAATTTACAGTTATTAATAAACAAGGAAACCTCTCCTGGATTAAAAATAGTTTTGCTTAAATGTTCTTTTTTTTGAACTTCTTTTAAGCCAAATTTTTGGTTTTCTAAATAATATTTTTTTTTGTCCTTATATAAGGATAATGCTCCATTTGAAATTTGAAGAAATAAGTGTTTTTTTGAATTATACTTTTTTACTAAAAACACATTCTTACCAATTACTACTTTAGTTATATTCTCTAAATCAGGCAAATAAGAAGAATTTAAATTAGATTCTGAATTTTCAAGACGAATCCGTTTAATTAAATTATTTTCATAAATAAAAATTCCTGATACATTTATTTGTGTATTGTCATTTTTAAAAATAGTCATATCCTTAAAATTTTGACTATAAGAGCTTAAACTTATTAGAGCTATTACAAAAAAGGGTGAAATTATTTTCATAGTATTTTTTAAGTAGTCGAGACTTTATCTTATTTAATTTTTTAAACAACGGCAAATGTACTACAATCTTTTAGGTTAAAACAAATAAAGCTTCACCAAATTCATAAATTTGGACAACTTAAAAAAGTGCTTAAACGTGGTGAAACCTAAGTTTTATCTGATTTTGCGTAAAATTGTAGTAGACCTTTTTTAGAAGGGGGGGTGCCTGTAAATAGTGTTTTTTGCTTTAATTTTTAGAGCTAAGATGGTTTTTTATTC
>JAHDGB010000006.1 GCA_020627885.1 Flavobacteriaceae bacterium
ATTTGTAATGTAATTAAAACACTATAACAAAATGATTTTAGATAAAAACGGAGAAATTTTCAAGGTTAACGATCAACCTTTAGAAGTAGGCGACAAAGTATTAGTATCTACTAGATCGGGAAACTATAAAACAAAAGTAATAAGAGACTTTTTTAACATAACTTTAGAAGAAAACAACACAGCCTTAAAAGATAGTGCTTGCTTGTATTCAATTATAGAAATATTATAACTATATTTACAATATAAAAGGACGCTAATCCTTTTTGATACCCATAATTATAACGCTGCTAATTCCAGTTAGCAGCGTTTTTTTATTTAATTATTTTTTGTATATTTGTATTGTAATTTAAAAGGCTTATTGCTCGTAACAACAAGCCTTAATAAATTAAATCTAACCACTTTGTTTGGTTAGAGTATCCTTAAATTTTTATTGGTTTTTAACCAATCTTTCTTTTAACCAAGTCAAGGCTTGGTTTTTTTTATTCCAAAAACTTGCATAAACAAAATATATTTAGTAATTTCGCTAATGTAATTATTAAACAAATTAAAATGAGTGAAAAAACAAACTTATATAAAAGTTTACTTTCAGCAAAAAAAGAAATGGAAGCTATAACAAAAGATAGTAAAAACCCATTCTTTAAATCTAATTACTTTGATATAAACAAGCTTTTATTTGAAGTGGAACCAATAATGCAAAAACACGGCTTACTGATTTTACAACCTATCGAAAATGGTATTTGTAAAACAAATATAGTGCACGTTGAAACAGGGGAATCTGTTTCTTGTGAGATTGCGTTAGGAGAGTTCAGAGACCCGCAAAAGATGGGTAGTGCTATAACATACTACCGTAGATACACTTTACAATCTCTTTTAGCCTTACAAGCAGAGGACGACGACGGAAACTTAGCAGCTAAAAAAACTGAACCACCTAAAAAAACTGAACCAAAAAAGAAGTTAACAGAAGAAGCTTTTAAAAATTTAATTGAATCTAAAAACAAAGAGCATATTTTAGCAGCTTTAAAGTTTAGAGAAATGAATAAAACGCAAAGAGATTCATTAAACAAGTTGTTAAGTGAGTAATAAAGAAACTATAAATATAACTCTAAAGGTGTTAGCTAAAGATGTTAACACCTTAGCTGACGAATTACACCGACATTTTGAGGTTGTAAGCTTTAAACATCTTCCTAACACTGATAAAATGTACGAAAAAGACCCGTACTTCAAGAAGCTAAGAAACAAAATAAAAGAGTTAAAAAACAAAGAGGCGGAGCATATTAACGCTAATAATTACAAGTATAAAGATGATAAGAGTTGATGAAATAGCACATAAAATATTCGAGTTAACAGGTGTTAATTTCGTAGCAAATACTAGAAAACGTAAAGAAACAGATATAAGGGCTTTTTTCTGCTACCTGCTTAAAGATAAATACGAGTTTACACAGGAAGAAATAAACGAAGAATTGAACGACTTAGGTATTAAAAGAAATAGATCAAATGTTAGCCATAGTATTAGTAAAATTAAAACAATGGTTAAAAACGGCATAAAAGAGCGTTATTTAATAGATTTATTTATTTAGTTCTACCCTGATAAAGAAGTTACAAAAACTTTAGTTAAAAAAATAGAGTCAGAAAAAAAACAAAATAATAATAGTAAATTCAATAAAAAGATTTTATCTTTGACAAAGAATTTAAACTTAAAACAACAAAGCGAGATAATAGAAACATTAAAACTTAAAATAAATAGTTACACATGGAAAAACCAACAATAGAACAAATTAAAAAACATTTTGAGAACGCTAAACAGGTTAGATGCTTGCAAGATGATTGTGTTTATTTATTAAAGAAAACGAGTGATCGATTTAGCTGTGAAGGTAGTTTATGGGGTTCTTCTATCTATAACACCATCAAGCTATATGACCCTAAACAAGGATTCGCTGAAATAATATCATACAAACAAACACAAGATGAAGAAACTTCTAAAAATATAGATGAAATAAACGTTATATTTGACGAAGTGAAAGAAAATGAAACTGACAGCGCACTACGTTATAATACGGGTAAATTAAAATGGTCATTAGTCGATTTTGATTCATTAGAAGATATGGTTAAGGTTTTAAATTTTGGTGCTGAAAAATATGAGCCTAATAATTGGAAGAAAGGTTTAAACACTAAACAAATATCAGATAGCCTTATGAGACATCTTTTTGCTTTTTTAAGAGGTGAAGATATAGACAAAGAAAGCGGGTTGCCTCACACAGGACACATAATGTGTAACGCTATGTTTTTATCTTATATGTTTAGATTCTCCCCAGACTTTGACAAAAGAGATATTGATGAAAATAAAAAAACAATTTAAAACAATAATAAAATGAAAGTAACAGGTAAAATCAAACTAATTAACGAAACGCAAACATTTGGTAATAACTTCAATAAAAGAGAGTTAGTAGTAACAACAGACGAACAATATCCGCAACATATTTTAATAGAGTTTACACAGGATAAATGTACTTTATTAGATAAATTTCAAGTAGGGCAAAACGTTGAGGTTTCAATAAATTTACGAGGGAGAATTTGGACAAACCCTGAAGGAATAGCGAAATATTTCAACTCTATTCAAGGTTGGAGAATAACAGGGTTAGAAAGTCAAAGCCTTGAAATACCTGAAAGGGACACAAGTACTTATATTGACGAAGAACCTGACGATCTACCATTCTAAAAACAAACCCCAACCGTAAAAAGTTGGGGTTTTTCTTGTGTAATACTTTTTTATATTGTAGATTTGTAATATAATTAATTTAAAACAATAAAATTATGAATGCACTACCAAGCATAAAACCCGATAAACCAAGTTTAGTAAAATGGTTTATAAAACACAAAGTCAGCACTAAAGTAACATCTACAAAATACGCAATAAGAAGAGCGGTAATACACGAACAACTAAAACACGAATTAAAATGATACACATTACAAAATTACCAAGCGATAATATCGAGACCTACAAAGTTAATAATAAAACAGTTTATTTCTATCGAGAATACGGTCAAATTAAATGTAGTGAAGGCTTAACAAATTCAGAATTAGAGCAATTTATTAAACATACAAACAACGAAGAAGATAATTAAAAATTAAACACATGAAAACATTAAGAAATTACAGCGATATAATTATGATGATTTGGGAAACAAACCCTAAAAAAAGAAATAAATATAACAAAATTAAAGCTTATGTAAAACCTAATGTACAAGTAAATAAAGGTGATTTTATACAAGGTAATGATATAAACTACAAATACGAAATAATGGAAGTTTTAGGACGTAGAAAATCAGCACACAGCGAATATGATTACATTTATTTAGATACTAAAAATAAACCTGTATAATATGGCTGAAAATAAAAAATCTTTCACTGCTTATTGTGATTGGAAAGAAACTTTTGATTCTCTACCTGACGACAAAGCAGGTCAATTAATCAAACATTTGTTTGCGTACGTAAATGATGAAAATCCGCAAACTGATGATATTTTGATAAAAGCTGTCTTTGCTCAAATCAAACAAACGTTAAAAAGAGATTTGAAAAAGTGGGAATCTAAAAAAAATGAAAGATCAAGATCCGCAGTTTTAGGTAACTTAAAAAGGTATCAAATTGACCTATATAATGACGTTGTGAGTAAAAAAATAACGTTAGAAGAAGCTAAAAACCTAGCAAAAACAAGGGTTTCAAAGCATAGCGACGCAAAACCTCGCATAGCGACGCATAGCGACGCAAAACTCGCTGTAAGAGATAGTGTAAGTGTTAGTGTAAGAGATAGTGTAATAGTATCATCTAAAGATGATGTTGTGTTAAATAACACCAACAACAAAAAAAGTTTTGATCCCGATGGTATTTTAAGTGTTGAAGAAATTAAAAAAGAATATTTATCAAATAGCAAAGTTTTGGAAAGTTTGGTAAATGAACCTAAAAACAAACTAAACAGCATTGATGAACTTAAAAACTTTTTAAATCAATTTTGCAGCGATTTGATTCAAGAGGGTAGAAATGTAACTTCTCGTAAAGATTTTGGTAAATACTTTTTAAACTGCATTAGAAAGGGCAAATTTAAGTTTGAAGCTAAAAAAAGTAAAAACATATCTAAAGAAAACTTTATAAGTAACCCGTACAACGATTTTTAATATTATTTAAAACAATAAAACCATGAAAGCATACAAATATATAGAAGACAGTAAAAAAGTCCTTGAAACGCTTTCTTTTGAGTTTTCTAAAATGGATAATTCAAAAACTAGATTAGAAGACTTAAACACAATAATTAAAATGCTTAACTGCTTTGAATCGATGTTAAATGAAAAATATTACACTGATTTTATGGAATTGTTAATATTATCAAGGCTTTACCAAACTTTATTAAAGGCTGATTTTAGCGAAGTTAATGTAACTGAATTTATACAGTATTTTGAACAGGATTTGAGATTTGGAAAAGATTATTACAAAGAACAAATAGCAGAGTTATTGGTAGATAAACAGCGATATAATTCATTGACTCATGGTAAATTACATCAAGATAAAAAAGAAACTTGGATAAAAAGCGTAAATAATTTGGTTAAACAAGTTAAGATGCGTATATTGTGGACGAAAAAATATAAATAAAATGAAATTAATAGATACTGAGAACATACAAAACAATAATTTCGACTACAAAAAACATATTGTAAGTAGTTCAGAAATAAACAATTATATAGATAAATACCACAAAGGAGATATAAAAAAAGGCTTTGGAATAGGTGTAGAATGGGTAGATAAGTTAATAGTTGCTAAGGAAAACGAATTTTACGCAGTTGTAGGTAAAAAAGGAGACGGAAAAACAACTATACAAAAAGCTTGGTTTTTAATGTGGTCAATTGTCAACGGTGTTAAGTGGGTTTGTGCTTTTAAAGAGAATATGGATTGGTCTACAAAAGTAGGTTTGTTAAGTCAACTTTTAGGTGATTTTGAGAATAAAGTAGCTAAAGAAAACCCTATTTTACATAAAAAAGCTAGTGAATGGGTAGATGATCATTTTATTTTTATAGACGTTGAGAGTATCAAAGAAGCTACGGAAGCATGCAAAGGTTTGATAAATGACGGCGAAAAAATACACGCTTTGATTTTAGATCCTTCTAACTCTTTTGATAGTGGGTTTTCGGAAACAGGAAATGACTATTACGACGGGAGAAAGACGGGTAAGGCTTTGTTAAATTTTACTAAAGAGTATTTAACAGTTCATGTGTCGCAACACCCTACAATGTCAGCACAACGACGTGAGGGCGATGTTTTTAGTTACGATGCAGAAATGGGTGCAATATTCAATAAAGCTTCATTTACATACAATATTAACCGTACTCGTGGCACTTCTGAGAATCGTATCGGTATAGAAAATGTTCGTAATAAATTAACAGGCGGTGGGGAAACGCACCCTGAATACCCGTTGATTCTGCATTGGTCGCCTACTAAAATAGATTTAAGACACGAAAACAACGAGATAAAAGACGTTATTAAGTTTTTAAAAATGCGTCACAATCCGTTAAATGAATATTTCGATCAAGGAGAACACCAACAACCTAAAATAACAGGTATTTCTGCTGAAGAAGCTTTCGGAACAGACGAAGAAGATTTCACACCTTTTTAAAAATAAATATTAAAATATTTGGTAGTTATAGTAAAAAATATTAGATTTGTGTAAGTTTAAAAATTAATAAAATTAATAAAATGACAGAACTTGAATTTATAGATGAAATGATATCTAAATTAAAAAGAATAAAAAGTGCTATAAAAAAGAAAGATAATTTAAGTGAGAAAGCTTTTAATATGGATTTTAGAAAAAACACACAGAGACAGATAGAGAAAGCTAACACTAATTTGAATTGGCAATGTATGTATTTAGATAAAGAAAAAACAGAGTTAGCAAGGTTTTTTAAAGGCTCTTTTTTAGATGTTGACACAAGTCCGAAAGAGTATAACCCGTCGGGTTTTCATAAATATAAAGGTTGATTAATGTGTTTTTAAATGATAAACGAATTAAAAAAATTAATTAAACAAAACACAAAATAATTAAAAATATTACAAAATGAACGACAAAATAAAACTTTTAACTAAAGAGTTGAATAGATATAAGACAGAAAACAATAATCTAAAAAAAAGGGTTTCAGAATTAGTTGATTTTGTAAACGTGTATCAAACAGAAAACAGCAAAGACAAAGCGACTATCCAAGAATTAAGAAACTATAAAGAAGAAGTTAAAAAAGACTTCAAGAAAACTAAAATTTACAAAGGGCTAAAAAGTGAACTAAAAGCTCTTAATAAAAAGTTAATACAACAAAAAAGAATTATAAATAAATCACAAAAAACTTGCGAGATTCAAAAGTAAGTTGTAAATTTGAATAAATTAAAATATAATATTATGAAGATTAAAAAATACATATTTGTAAAAGGTAACGAAACAAAAATAATAATAAGTACGTGTTTAGACGACGCGATAGACGATCTAGGGAGTGTTGTTGATAATTCATTTGAATGGAGTTTTACTAAAAATGGTTTTAGCTTTCCTATTGGTTTATATTTAGAAATGTATTAAAATAAAATATTATGAGTGATTACGACAAAGGACTTGAACTTATAAAAGAAGCTAAAATGTTAGTTCATAAAGCTTTGAAGAAAATAGAAGATTTTGAGGGGTTGGAAGATGAATTTAACGAAGATTTTGTAGGTGTTATAGATGACATGAAATTAAAGTTAACAACTGATTATGTTATATTAAAAACAATTTTAAAATAAGATATTATGGAAACACAAAATCATTTAAAAGACGCTATTGAGTATTTGTTTTCTGCAATTATAGAACTAGAAAAAAGCGGAGACGAAGATCATCTTTTAGATAACAAAAACAAATTAAAATCAATTTATTATTCTTTGAAATATGATTAAAATACGTAAGGAGAAAACTATACAAATTGAATGTAAAAACGAATTTGTTTTCGGTAAAATAATATGGTTTTATATGAAATTAGGGTATAAAATAGAAGGTGAAATTCATTTTGATGATGGTTTTATAGCTCAACTATCAAAATATTATTAAACAATGAACCAACACGAAATAGTTAATAAAAAAAACGAAATAGTTAAACGGTTGTTTCAAATAAATAAAACCCGTTACTCTATTACGGGTACGGGTTGGAATTTAGGAATTAAAGACGTTGTGACTAACCTAGAAACAGGTAAACAAAGATCATTTTATAGAAGTGATTTAAAGAGATTTTTAATTAAAAATAAAGCGGTAAAAATATAATAAAAAAAACTTGCGAGATTGAAACAAAAACATTAATTTAGCAATATAAATAAATTATAAAACCTAAAATATGTATTATTACGGAACATACGAATTTAATAAATTATACAACTATACAGAACTTTTTGAAAACATAGAAGAGGCTGAACAATGGTATAATGATTGCGGAAAATGGCTAGAAAAAAAGTTTAACAGGGTGTTAATTTTAACAAAGTTCAGACAAACACCATACATTGACTCTGATATTTGTTTACATAAAGATGTTAAATATGATAAATTTGATAGAGATGCAGAATAAAAATAAAAAACAATGAATAAAATATTTCAATACATAATTAAATTACAAAGCGAATTACTACCTAGTAACGATAAATTAGCACACTTTTTTTACGGATTCTTTTATGGAATATTAGGTTTTGTTTTATACTTGATATTAGGTTGGTTGCCTTTTGTATTTGTAATACCCACTATATTTGGTGTTTACAAAGAAGCTAACGACCTAATTTATAAGAATGGTAAACCTGAATTAATGGATATTTTTTTTACAGTGTTACCAAGCTTAATTGTTTATAACTTAATATTGATTGATTTATGGCTTTAGTAAGAACAAAAGCAAGAAAAGACGCAAATCATAAGGAAATAGTAGACGGATTGAGAAAATTTGGCGCAAGTGTTTTAGATGTATCGCAATTAAAAAACTGTTTCGATATCCTTGTAGGTTATAACGGTTTAGAATTTATCATGGAGATCAAAGACGGTAATAAACCACGAAGCAGCACTAAATTAACAAAAGGTGAACTTAAATTTAAACAAGAATGGAAAGGCTCAGAATACCATGTTGTGTATAGTTTAGAAGAAGCAATTAAAACAATTACATACGACAATTCAGAGATGAACAAAAGTATTTCAAGCAGTAGAGAGTTTTTAAAAACTATTTCAGATGAAGAACTTGAAAGATTAATGAGTGAATTTGATGATTACGAATAAAAAAAGGAAACGAATATATAAAATTTAAAATAACAGAAATATGAATAAAACAGAATATCAAAAACAAAAATCAAAAATAGAAGAGCATATTAAATCATTAATAGAAGAAAAAGAAATATTAAAAGAAAAATATATCAAATCGAATCAAGAGTTTTGCAAAGGTCAAAGAGTTATAATCACTGATGTAAAAGGTCGTAGACACATTGGTTTTGTTTCATATATTTCAGTAGATAATAAAGGTGGTTTTAATTATAGATTTCTAAAATGTAAGAAAGACGGCAATCCTTCTAAACACGAACTTTGGGTTTTTAGGATTAACGACATAAAAGCTTTTAATTGAATTAAAAAACACATTACTAAATTTTTTGTATATTTGCTATATGTTAAAACGTGTAGCAAATTTTTTATTTCCTGAATTTAGTGAATGGCAAGATGTTTATATAAATTATAATAACGCAACAGGCTACGTTACTTTATTACAAGAAAGAAGGAATTTAAGAACTAACAAAAAGCAATTAAATGTTGTTAGAAAGTTAGTCAATGATTACGCTTTTAACGCTATAAATACTTGATAAAATGGGAAATAAAAAAGGGGTTAAGAGATATTCGTATAATGTAAATAATAAATACAATCAGAAACACACAGAAGAAGAAGCGGAAAATCTTTTTTGGGAGATGTTTGAAGATGTAAGAGACGATAAAGAGATGCTTTGCGTTCAAGATGTTTATCTTAATAAAGGTATTCCTGAAAGCACGTATTATTGGTTGATTAATAATTATAACACGGTTGCAGATATTGCAAAAGACATCAAAGCTGTTTTACTTTCGAGAATAAATAAAGGTTCTTTAAAAGGAGATTTAGTTTCAACACCTTCGATTTGGAGAATGAAACAACTCGGAGAGAAAGACAAGCAAGAAGTTGTAAATACTAATGTAGATGTACCAATAACCGAAGAAGATATAAAAAGAGCTAAAAAAATTATTGAAGAAGAAGATTTGTTTTAACTAAGTTTTCATAGTGTTTTATTTTTTTAATTATGATTAAACCGTAAAAAATTTAATTTTTTACGGTTTTTTCTTTGTAGTTACGTTTTTTAGTTGTAAGTTTGTAATGTAATTATAAAATAAAAACAAAATGAATAAAATACTATTTATTTACAAAAGACAATTTAACGAAAATATTACTCTTGTCGCTAATAATTTAAGAGATTTAAAAGATTATTTAATTGATAATTATAATTTTGACGATGTTGTAGTTAAAAACGACCATATTTTAATACAAGAATATTGTGGTGACGAATACGAGGTAGTTGTTTTTGAATGGGTTAAACATATTTAATATGAATACAAAACAAATTTTAGACGAAATGAAACCGACTACGCATTTCTGGGCGTTGTGTGATGGTTTACTTATTGTGTTAGCTAAACAACATGATGATTACTTTTCTGTTTGCGGTGATTGGGAGTGCGGATATGATTCTGACGATATAGACGAAGTACTGCAAGTTATAGAAGTGCCAAAAGGTTACGAAAAACATGGTTTTGTTTATTTTAGGGCACGATAATTAACACGTTAAAACAAATAAAAATGATAAATTACGAAAACTTAAAAAGAGCAAAAGAGTTGCTTAAAACTATACCTGAGGATAGGTTTAGTATGGATGATTTTATAACATGTAAAAACCCAGATTTACAAGATGTTTTAAACCCTTGTGATAGTGTTTGCTGTGTTATTGGTCATTGTGTTGTTTTAGATATAGAAACAAATTTAAAAAAATACAGCTATAGTTACAGTTTTGATTATGGTGGTTGGAGTTACAGTTTTTTTGGTTTTGAGTATGATTCTGATTTATGGAATTTTCTTTTTAGTGAAATTTGGGTATATGTAGACAATACTTTAAAAGGTGCTATTAAAAGAATTGAATATGTTTTAAATAACAGAGATTTTGCAAAAAAACTAGATAATACACCGAATATTATTGATGATTCAGATTATAAAGAATGGTATAAGCTTTACAAATAGGCACGATAATTGATATATTAAAACAAATAAAAATGATAAATTACGAAAACTTAAAAAGAGCAAAAGAATTGCTTAAAACTATACCTGAGGATAGGTTTGATATGAAACATTATACTAATAAAAACTGCAACACTGTTAGTCAAGTTCAAAACACTTGCAATAGTGTTTGTTGTGTTATTGGTCACTGTGTTGTTTTAGATAACTATGACAACTTGATTAAATATGAGGACTATGTTTTTAATTATCATTTATGGAGTAGATCGTTTTTTGGAATAAAAAAAGGTTATTTATGGGATTTTCTTTTTTCTGGCAATTGGTTTAGTACAGATAACACTGTAAAAGGTGCTATTAAAAGAATTGACTATGTTTTAAATAATAAAGGGTTTTCAGAAGAATTAAATAATTCGTTTTATTACCTTGAAAACTCACACTATAAAGAATGGTATAAGCTTTACAAATAGGCACAATAATTGATATATTAATAATTAAAACAATAATAAAATGGGAGTAGATTACTCAGCCTATTACGGGTTAGGCGTAAAAATTAAACACAAGGAATTAAATAAAAACGAATTAATTGAGTTTTTAGAATATAAACTTCAAAGTGATATGTTTGTTTATTTTGAAGTAGGAGAAGAATGTTATACAGGCGAAGAGAATGATGTTTATTTAGTTTACAAAGATGATGATGTAATAAAAGAACAGGATTTTACTGTTTTAAGTATGCAGATGGATAATTTTATAAGAAAGAACGATTTAATTAGATTGACTGATTTCGGGATAATTGGCGGTTTACACATTCATTAATAATTAAAATAAAAACAATAATTTATGAGCTGGGGGGGCTAAGATTTTAAAATTTTTAGAAAAATTAGGAGAAGGCGCTGCTTATGCGCTTAGAAATTAGATTTTTGTATCTTTGCTAAATGCAGAGAGTTTATACAAGAGCAGAGTTAATAGCAATACGGGAGAGGTGCGACAGGGATTTGTTGTACTTCACCCGTTTTTTTTATTTTCTACTAAATAACAAGAAGTTTATAGTTAATTGGCACCATGAAGAACTATGTAAACATTTTGAAGATTTAACAAGTTATAAGCTTGATTTACTAAACATAAATATTCCGCCTCGTTGTTCAAAAACGGAAATAATGAAAATGGCTATTTGTAGAGGTATCGGGATGCGTCACTCTTCAAATTGGCTTTATATAACTGCTTCGGACACTCTACGTAAAAAGACAACAGTAGAAATGCGTAGAATATTAACACACCCGTATTTTAAAATAATGTACGGTCTTGAAATTGAGAAAGATCAAAACAGCAGAGAAACAATAGGATTCGTAGGTGGTGGAAGTTTAACGACTTGTAGTATATTTGGTCAAATTACAGGGTTTGGAGCGGGTGAAATGACTGACAGAGAAGTAATAAATCACACGGCAACAGAAGAAGAAAAAAAAAGAGTTGTAAGTTTAATAAAGGGTTTTGAAGGTGCTATTTTTTGTGATGATCTTAACAAGATTAAAGATTCTGAATCCTTAAACGCAAACAACCAAGCAGTTATAGATACCGTTTTTGATACTGTTTTTTCTCGTAAAAATTCAAATGACACTCCTTTTGCGAATATTCAACAAAGAGCGGGTACGGAAGATGTAACAAACGGATTGTTAGAGTTATACGGAATAGACGAAAACCCAAAAGAAACAATTGAAATACAAGGCGCAAGGTTCGTTATAATGCCTGTTATTTATCCTGACGGTCGATTATTATGGGAGTTTAGATATCCTTTACATAAAATAGAGCAACTACGAACGTCTGTTAAAACAGGTGCGATATTTGATACTCAATATATGCAGAACCCTACTACTAACGACGATTTAGTATTCCCTAAAAAAGATTTAAATTACTTTACTTTAGATGAATTAAACAAAGAACATTCAGAGTATAATTGCGGAGCTATTGATGTAGCAGACGAGGGTACAGATTGTTTGTCTTTCCCTCATGGTATTTTAATAGGTCGAGATTTTTATGTTACTGATTGGATATTCACAAAAGACAACACAGAGATCACAGCCCCACGTGTAGCTGCTAACATTAGTTTACATAAATTAGATTTAACAGCAATAGAATCAAACAACCATGGAGCGGTATTTTGTAAGAATGTAGCGAACTTAACAAACGGTTATTTAATGCCTTTGCATAACGAAGGTAACAAGCATTCAAGGATAAACCACGAAGCTATAAATGTGCGTTTGAATTTCTTCTTTAGATCAGATATTGAAATAGGTTCTGAGTATTATTTAGCTATGAAAGCGTTAACGAGTTATCATAAAACTAAAAACAAAGAAGATGATGCACCTGACTCAATCGCTTTACTTTCTAAAGTGTTAAGAACTCGTTTCCCTGAAAGATTTTATTAAAAATATTTGGTGGTTTCGTTTTTAAGTTATATCTTTACATTGTAATTAAAAAACAATAAAATGAAAACAATATTAACATTAACAGTAATACTAATTAGTTTAAAAGTATTTAGCCAAGAAATTAAAGTTAATTATAATAGTGATTATAGTTTATTGTCTATAAAATCAGATATTAAATTAGATGAAGTTACTTTTGACACAGTGGAAGAAAAACCTGTATTTCTTAATAAAAGCTATACTTATAACAAGGTGGTTGACTTAAAACAACGAAAAATCATCACTTTAAACACTAAAAAACTAAACGTAAAAAAAATATTTATTAATTCACTTGCGTAGTAACAATAAAACATTTACTTTTGTAGTGAACACTAAATTATAATAAAATGAACGCATCAAAAAAAATAGAATTAAGAAACGACTCACTATTTGAGTTAATCGAAAACAAGTTAAAAGAGATTAAAACAGAGTATAAATGCGAAAAAGATAAAGAAGGCGATTTGATTTCTTTACAACATTGTATGTCTCTTTTAAACGATAGAAGAACCGATATAATAAAGCAACCTATTAAAAAACTACCTGAAAGTTGGGAGGAGTTGAAATGTGAAGGCGGCTGGTATACTGATGGTGAAGATATTTGTAAGGCAGAAAGTGGTTGTTTTTCTGAAAAAGACGATTTCGAGACAAAAAAGCAAGCTTTGTCATCTTTAGCTTATGCACAGTTAACAAGGCTTTTAAAAGCTTATAACGGTGATTGGACGCCTGATTTTACTAACGGACAATATCAGTATTGTATTTATAGAAGTGGTGAAACTTTAAAAATCGATTCTTATCAACGTGTATATTTCTTTATAGCTTTGGAAACAGACGAAAAAGCCGAACACTTCCTAAAACACCACGAAGCACTTATAAAACAATTCTTTCAAATGTAAAAAATAACCTCACTTTTTGTGGGGTTTTATTTGGTGGTTTGGATAATATATTGTAAATTCGTATTGTAATTATAAAACAAAATAAAATGGAGATTAAAACAAAATTAGACGTAAATCAAACTTGTTATTTTATGAAGGATAATAAGATTATTAAAGATTCGGTGAAAATAATCGCTGTTAATATAGATGAAGGTATTAATGTTGAACGTAATTATTACATGCGTGATTCAGATATTTGGCAAGAAAGCCACGAAGTTTTCATATCAAAAGAAAATTTAATTAAATCACTGTTAGAAGATTAAAAGAATTAAAGATTATAAAAATGACAAACGAAGAAGAAATACAGAAAACCGTTTTAGATACTATTAAAAAACGTAAAAACAACGAAAGTATAAAAGAAGTTAATATTAACGGATTGCCAAACAATATGAAACCTGAACAAAAAATATACGAACATAGAAAAGTTATCGAAGCTAACAATTTAACGCTTAAAGCCTTATTAGGTAAAACTATATGTCTTATATCTAAAGGGGTTTTAGAAGAATTAATTAAATACAATACAGAGTTTTTAACACAAAATAAATAATTATGAGTTTGATTGGTTTTAAAGTAAAATATAATTGCTGTCTGTCTAATAAAAAAATAGAGTGTGTTATTTTAGATAAAGTCTCTTTATATACAGATATAAACGAGTGTGTGGAAGATCACTATTTAGTTAAATATAACGACGGTTTTGTAGGTGTAATAGATGTTAGGGTTGTTGACGAAATAATGTATAATACAAAAAAATAACACAAAACACAATACATTAAAAACAGCTATTTGAGTTAACGCTTAGATAGTTGTTTTTTTTTACTATCTTTGTAAAAGATTTAACAATTACTTTTTGTTAAGTCGATAAAAAATACGTATGGGGATAGTAAGCAATCTTTTTGGTGGTAGATTAAATGTAGTAAGGCTAAATAACGGTGATTATGAGTACAGCAATGTTAACGGTAATTGGTCAAAAGGTGATTTATTACAATTAGCTTTAAGTTCTGATATTGTTACTACTTGTATTGGTATTCGTGCGCACTATAGGTCTTTAGTTAAGTATGTTGAAAATGACGCAAAGGGAAAACCTATTAAAGACTCTAAAATTGTTAATTTCTTAAATAACCCTAACCCGTATCAAACTAAAAGTGATTTTATTAAGCAGGAAGAATGGTTAAGGATTTGCTATGGTTATTTATACCAAAAAATTTATGATGATATTGGCGGGGATTTTCCGAGGGTTATTTATAATTTAAATCCTTGTAATATAACGTTTAACACAAAAAGTTTTCTTAGAACTATCTTTCATAAAAAGAATGACTTAAAAGATTCACAAAAGAAAGATTTCAAATACAAGGACAATAACCATGAGTTTACATTCTCTATTGATGAGGTTGTGAAATATTATGATATAGCTAACGGTTTAGAAGAAAATCCTTTCACATCTCCTTCTCGTTTAATGTCAATACGTAAAAGAATCGATAATTTGAATAATAGTGTTGTTGCAGAGGGTAAGGCAATTGACTCAGCGGGTAGAGAGATTATCATGAAGGATAAAGAGTCCGATCAAATCCGTAACGGTATGCCGATGGATAACCAAGATAAACGAAATGCGGAAAATGCATTCATTAACAATTACGGCTTAGGCTTAGGTAAAAATAGAACGGTAGTAATGAATAACCGTGTCGAATGGTTGTCGATGCTTGAGGATCATAAAAAATTAGGTATGACGGAAATATTAAATAATAATGTTTCGGTTATCTTAAATGCTTTAAATATACCTAAAGAAATATACCAACTCTACAAGGATGGAGGAGCTAAGTTTGAGAACAAAAAGCAATCTGAATTATCTTTCATTCAAAACGTTATACAGCCATTAGAGAATGAAAAAGTTGAAAAATACAGTGCTAAATACGGTGTTAAGTTAGAAGCTTCTTTTAAACATTTACCATGTTTCCAAGAAATAGAAAACACGAAAGTAGATAGGTTATTAAAAGTGTCTAATGCGATAAGAAACCTAACGCAAGCAGGGTTTAACGCAAATGAGGCTAACAACTTCTTAGAATCACACGGGTTACAGCAAATTAAAGACAATGGATAAAAAAGAGTTAATAAAAAACCTAGAAAACAAGGTTAAGAACGCACCTAACGAGTGTCTTAAAAGAGTTTTTGAAGATAAGATTAAATCATTAAGAGAAAATAAAGTAATATTAAAGTAATGATATACTGTAAAGAATTAAACACGTCTTATAATAACAAAGAAGAGTTATTTAAGGCGTTAAAAGAGAATAAAAAAAAGATAATAGATATTAAAAAGAAAACTATTTACACAGGTTATAACCCTAACGAGCCTGAAAATAGTAAACAAGTGGTGTCTAATTCACAAACAAAATTAATAAACTCTTTAAGTTCTGATACAGTAAAAGAGTTATTTAATGACACGGATAATTACTTTTATTTAGCTGTAAATACTACTCGCATTTTAGATAGTCACAACGATTTACACATGGATACTATTTGGAATAAATCAGCTAAAGAGCAAAGCGGCAAGAACTATTTAGTAGATACGCACTCTTTAACCGTAAAAAATACTATTGTTTACCCTGATGATATAGAAATATTTACTGCAAAAATACCATTTAAAGCAATAAATAAAAACTATGAAGGCGATACAGTAGCTTTAATATATAAATTTGCAAAAGATTCTGTAAGATGTGATAAGATCAAACAGGATTTACAAAACGGTAAACCATTACAAGCGTCTGTAAAAATGCAATACGTAACAATGGAGTTAGCAATGAATAGCGACAGAGAAGAGGATAAGGAAGAGAAAAAAGCTTTTGACGAAACCGTTAACTCTATAGCTAATTTAAAAGATTTTAATTCGTTACCTTTGTATTATGTTATAGTAAAGGAGGCTAAAAACATACACGAAAGTAGCTTGGTGCCTTTTGGCAGTAACGGAGCAACAGGACAGATTAAAAACATTGAGCCGTCAAAAGACACTCAAAACAAGGAAGCCGCAGTTAGCACTTCCAATTTATTAAATATATATCAAAATTTTAAATTTTAATTAATTATGACAGACGCTGAAAAAGCTGCGGTAAATGAAGTAAACAATAATATTGCCGCATTAAAAACGCAAATTGAAAACGGAGCAACTAAAGAAGAGTTAACTAACTCTATTAATGATTTAGCTGAAAAGATGGTTAAAGCTGAGGACGTAACAAGTTTAAAAACAGCTTTAGAAAGTTTAAAAGACTCGTTTACAGAACTAAAAGAAAAGGGGGGTATGGACACACAAAAAGAAGGGGTTTTATCAAAGTTTTTTGTTGAAAACGCTGAAAGATTCGAAGAGAAAAACAAGCAATATGACGCTGCTTTCACTATCAAAGCACCTGCTTTAATGTCAACAGCGAACATTACTCCTGTTACGACTGATGGGTTTTCACCTTTATTTAACAACTATATAGATACAGAAGTTGGAAGAACCCCAAAGCCTGACACTTTCGTTCTTGACATGGTAGACGTTAGAGTGCAGAAAGGTACTGAAAAGATTTACTACTCCGATAGGGTTAACGAAGAGGGGGACGCTCAATTTATTGCAGAAGGAAGTTTAAAGCCTTTAGTAGATGCCGAATACGTTAGTCAAAGTAAAAATATTAAAGAAGTTTCTTTAAGATGGAAGTTTACTAAAAGATTAATGAATCATGCGCCAAGTGTTGAAGCTGATTTTAAAGAGCACGCACAGGAACTAATCGAACAAAAAATGGATGATGCTGCTTTGATTGGTGATGAAACAGTAAATTCTGATGAGTTCGACGGTATTGCAACACTAGCAGCACCTTTTATTGTTCCTCCTTCATTAGCTAACTTCTATAGTGAGTGTAATATATGGGATGTTATTAACGCGGTAGCTACTTATGTAAGGTTAAACAACTTTAAAGGCAATTTAAAATGTGTTTTGAATACTGTTTGGAAAGCTAAAATGCAAGGTTATAAAACTTCCGAGGGTGAGTATATTATACCTCCTTTTGTTACTGCTGATGGTAAACAAGTAGGAGAAGTTTCTGTTGAATTTAGAAATAAAATGCCTGAATCACATATTTTATTAGGTGATATGATGAGGTATAAAATCGTAATTGCAGAAGATGTTGAATACGACGAAGGATATGAAAATGATGATTTTTCTAAAAACTTAGTTTCAAGAAAGTTAGAAGCTTTTATGGGGTCTTATATCAAAGGATCAGACGCAGGGTCTATCATTTATGATGAAATTGCAACAATTAAAACATTAATAGAAGAGCCAGTAGTTTAATAAATAAAATAAATAAATATGTCAAAAGTAGATTTAAAAGTAGATTCTAAAAAAATGTTAAAAGACTTAGCGTCTGAAAAAAAAATAGTTAGATTAAACGATAGAAAAGAAGTAGAGATTATTAAAGAGCACCCTAACTATAAAGTGGGTCAAAAAATAACTCCACATTCATCTGTAGCAGACTATTTTATTAGTATTAAATTAGCTAAAGAGGTAAAGTAATTTGATAACAGACGTTACATATCACAATAGAGGTAAGTATTTTATACCTAACACTAAAGAAAGTTCTTCGCGTTTTGATAACACGGAGAACTCATTTAGTGAGTTAGAAAACTTTATCATTAATTGTGAGAATGAGTTGAAGTTGAGTTTTTTATCTATAGATCAAGTTAACGAGTTTGACGCTGCTCTTCCTAACCTAGAAGATACAGGGAACGAAAAGTGGTACAATCTTGTTAACGGTGTTGATTATGTTTATAACGACGTAAAATACAGGTTTGATGGTTTAAGGGGTTTTAACAAACAGTCTTTAATTTCTGCTTATGTGTTTTGTAAGTACTTATTAAATGATAATTCGTATTATTCTACTACGGGAGTAATTAAAACGCAGTCTAAAAATGGCGGTAGTTTTGATCCGACACAGAAATATATCAGTGCGCATTTAGATTTTGTCAATAAATACCAAAACAAAACACAAAATAACGAGTTGAATTATTCGTATATTTACAAAAATGGTTGTATAGTCGGTATCGATTATTATAACGAAGATAAGCAGGATTTAGTTGTGAGTTTAGAAACATTCTTAAAACACAACGAATCGGAGTACGAAGGTTATAGTTTTAAATATTTCGAGGTTCAAAATAGTTTTGGTTTTTAATATGATAGTTACTGAAAACATAATAGAGAGTATAGTTTCGCAAATACCTGAGATAGTAATAAAACAGGACGACATAGTGAAACCTTTCTTTGGTTTTGGTGATAAATCAGAGTTAAATAGGACTTTAGAAGAGTACAGAAGTAGTGTTTATCCATTGATTTGGTTAATACCTACTAAAGAGAATTACAATGCTAGAACTAACAAAACCAACAAGACTTGTAAATTTGTTATAGCACAGTTAGAAAAGAATGTGGAGTATTTCAATAAAGATAGATACAGGTATAATTTTAAACATATTTTAAACATCTGTTTATCTGACTTGATACACGGCTTAAGAAACAGCAGTGCAACACGTGTAACTGATTTAGAAAGTATTGAAATATATAAAAGACCTAATTACACTGAGGTCAACATGAAAAACAGCGACAAACAAGAAGCTGTTATTGATCTATGGGACGCAATAGAGCTTACTATTGAAGTTGAGTTTTTTAATAACTGTTTAAAGGATATAAAATGGCAAAAAAGACAGTAAAATTAGCAACTGATTTACGCTTAATGAAAAATAAAGAAGTTGTTGAATATAAAAAAGGCGACGAAGTTAAAGTAAACTTAGCTACGTACAAAAATTGGAAAAAAAATAATTTAATTTAGATAATGGCTTTAAAAGATATAATCAATAGGGGGGCTTGTGGAGCAACCGAACAAAAAGGATTCAACACTAACAAAGGGTGTTTTGTTCCTTTTAATGATATTACAGAGATTTGGTACACACCGTTAAACTTTGAATTTGACAAAGACGCTACTTTTGATGAAGATTATATTAAATCAGTTCAAAAAGCGGGTAATTTAACAATCTTAAAAGACGTACAAGCGTTTGAAGCGCAAAACACAGAAGTACAGGTTTCAACGTCTGCAAAAGGTTTCAAACAAAAGACACTTGACGGGATTTACGAATTTAAAGTAACGTTTGAGGATTCTGTTTGGTTACAAAAACAATTAGGCTTCTTGGACGGTAAAAAAAGAGGTCGTTATTGTTTAATCTCTGGTGATACTATCTACGGAACAGAAGGTAAAAACGGTGGGGTAGCTGGTGCAAGAGATTACTCAACTATTAGAGATTTACAAACATTTGCACAAGGTGCAGAAGTAGGTAAACAATCTATTATGATTCAATTTGCAGATCACAAAGAGTTAGACGATTACCCTGTATTGTTAGATGGTGACGTGTTAGAATTTGCACCATCTCAAATAGAACCAATAGTGCAAGCTTCTGTATCTTTCTTTGCAACACCTTCTACAGCAAGTGATGTGTTATCAGTATCTGTTGTGTATGATAGGGGGCAAAAGGGTGAAATTGTAGGTTTAGACGACTCAGCGGCTTTTAAGGTTACTTATGACGGAATTACTGAGAACTTAGCGGGAACATTGACAACAGCACCTGATGGTTCGCAATACTACGCCTTGACTACCTCTACAGCTATTCAAACAGTTGACGGAGTTGTAACTGTTTCTTTAAACGGAGTGCAGGAAGTTACAGGTGATTGTTTATATGTTTCTAATACAGCGAGCGAAAAAGCTATAGCAGGACTATAAAAAACAAAACAAATTAATGTTTGACCCTCTCGATTTTGAGGGGGTTTTTTATTAAATAAAATGGATATAAAGCTTATTATTAAAGAATTAGAGAATATAAAAAGGGGTTTACCTAAAGAAGCGCAAAAAATAGCTAAAAAGTATAAGGAAAAGATACTTGATTATATCCGAGAAAAGCAATTATTTGAAAAAGGTATCGATGGTAAAGGTAGACGATTAATTGATTTCGAACCTTATTCGTCTTTTACAATTGTGATAAAAAAACAAAAAGGTCAACCATATGACAGGGTTACATTACATGACTCAAGGAGGTTTGTTGATGGAATGGATTTAATATTTACGGATCAAAACGCATTAGGATTCTTTTCGAGAGACGCAAAAACACCTGAGTTAATACAAAGGTATGGAGCGGATATATTTACGCTAACAGTGGATAACCGCAAAGAAATAGATGAGAAAATATTTGAAGCTAATCTGGTCGAATGGGTGTTAAAACAAATTGAAAACAAAATATTAAAATGAATATTTACAATAACATAGATATACTACCAATTTATAATTTCAACAAGTGTGTTAAGGGAGAATTAAAATATATGTTTAAAGACTTGAATTTTATTGATTCTCCTGTAGTAAAAACGCAATGGAACAAACTATACAACGAATACTGCAAACTAACATACAACAACACTACGCTAAAGTATTATAGATTAGTAGGTGAGTTAAAATTCTTGGAAAATAGAGAGGTTTATGTTCCTGTATTACTTGACCTATTAACTAAAACACCGAAAGACGATAGAGGAGACATAATCACAGAATTAAGAAAATGGAAAATATCAGTAAACAAAAACACTGATCTAAATAAGTTATTCGAGGTATCAATAAAAGTATTAAACAACTCTAAAAACACTTATAACAGGAAGCTTGCAGAGTTAGAAGCAATGAACAATAAACCTAAAGAAGTGCTGAGTTTACAACAACAGAAAGCTAAGCTACATAAATTATTAGGTATAAATATAGATTTACACACCACGTCAGTAAGTGAATGGTTAGCATATTGGGAAGAGGTTAAAACATTAAAAAATAACGATGGCGAATAATATTGAAAGTATTAGTAAAGTAGGAGTTGAATTAGATAAACTAACTACCAAGCTACAAGAAATAAACAAAGAGATTTTAAAAGCTTCAGAAAACGCACGTAATTTTAGCAGTGTTTTCTCTAAATCAAAATCACCAAGTGGTTTAAATGATGCTTTAAACAAAAGTATTAAGAATAATTCTGACCTAGAGACTTTAATCAAAGAAAGGGAGTTAGCAGAAAAGAGGTTAATTAAAACACAAGCAAAACTTGCTTTAGCTACTGAGCAGGTTTCAAAAGCGGTTATACAACAATCTTTTGATTTACAGCAACAAAACAAACTAACTAAAGAAGCGGCAGTAATAAGTAGTAGATACTCTACGTTGCTACAAAAAACAGCAGCACAAAGAAATAGAGAGGCTAGAATAATACAGGATTTAAACGTTAAAAAAGCTTTAGGGAACAAACTAAGTGATAAAGAGCAAAGAGCGTTAAAAAAAAGTGAAGCAGCGTTTAAGAAATACGACACAGCAGTAAGAAAAGCTAAAGAAAGTGTAGGTAGGTTTCAAGAAAACGTAGGTAATTACCCTAAATTATTAGGTAGTGTAACAGACTTAACAAAAGGTTTAATAGGGTCTTTTGGTGTTATAGAGGGTTTAAGGTTAGCTTTTGATTTTGCAGGCGAAGCAGTTCAATTAGCAAGGGAAGCGAGAGGCGTTGAATTTGCTTTTACTAGATTAGGTGCAGAAGGGGTCGACGCTTTTGAAAGAATAAAAAAAAGCACTAGAGGGTTGTTATCTGATTTAGAAATAAAAAGATCACTTAACGAATTTAGCAACTTCAATATCTCACTAGAACAAACAGATATTTTATTTGAGTTCTTAGCTGTAAGAGCCGCGCAAACAGGTAGAAGCATTGACAGCTTAAAAGATTCGTTAGTAGAAGGGTTGTCTAAAGAAAGTAAGTTAAGGATTGATAACTTAGGTATATCAGCTGCAAAACTAAACGATGAGCTTTCTAAAACACCAAACTTTGTTGAAGCGGTTGCGAATATCGCAAAGGAAGAAATTGCAGAAGCGGGCGACATATTAGACAGTACAGCTAATTCACAAGAAAGATTTAACGCTGCTTTTGAGAATTTCAAGGTTTCAGCAGGTAGTGGGTTTATTGGTTCGTTAACCAATGATGTTTATGAGTTAGGAACGTCATTATTAAATATGTTGTCTAGTTTAAACGAAACCTACGAAGTTTTAAGTGAAAAACCAAGTAACGATTCATTTATAGGAATATTAACACGTTCTTTAAATCCTTTAAGTGGTTTATCACAATTCAATAAGTTTTTACAAAACTCAAAAGACTTAGATGCTTTGAATGCTGAATTTATCGATTTAGACAAGAATAGTATAAATGAATTGAACGCAGCCGTGGATAGTTACAGGGATTTACAAAAAACAACAGAAAAAGACAGCGATTTATTCTTTTTATTAGAGAAGCAAATCAAAAAAGTAGAGAAAGCGATTACAGCTTATTACGAAAAGGCGCAAGCAGAATACAATAAAAATAAACTTAACAACGAAAGGGAAGCGTTAACAGTTGCACAATTAAGAGAAGAGTTAAAAAGACTTAACGGACTAAAAGAAGAGTTAACAATAAATGATATTGATAGAAGAAAATCAATAGATAAAGAGATAAAAAAAACAGAGAAGTTAATCGATACTATTTTAGGGGTTGTAGACGCTGAAGACAAAAGAACCAAAGCACTATCATTACAAAAAAGAATATTAAATCAAATTAAAAAAGCGAACGAAGAGTATAAAATAGAATTTGATTTAGGTGTAAAAGGAAATGGAATAGATCTTGAAGAAGCAGAGGAAGCTATAAAAAGATTTAAAGATCAAGTCGATAAAGATTTAGCTCAAGAATTATTAGCTGCATTCGACAAGCAATTACTTGACGAAGCTTTAAACGATATGACTAAAAGCATTGAAAGTTTTACAGGAATCAACGCTGATGTGTTAGGCGGGTTTATAAACACTTTAGACGATATATTTAAGAATGGTTTTGAAGATATTGGAGACATCGCAAAAAGCACTTTTGAGACGGTTGGCGAGGTTGCAAATTCTTTTTTTAACGGAAACATTGAAGGGATTAATCAACAAATAGAAGCAAACCAAGCTTATTATGATAATGTTTTGAGTAACGAAAATTTATCCGATGAAGCAAGAAAAAAAGCCGAAAAAGACAGGGAAGGAAGAGAAAAGAAACTTTTAGAAAGGAAAAGAAAAGAACAAGCAAAGCAAGCGCAAATAAATAAAGCTTTAAATGTATTCAACATTATTAATAACACGGCGCAAGGAGTTACCGCTGCATTAGCTACCGCAAATATACCTTTAAGTGTCTTAATAGGGTCTTTAGGCGCAGCACAGTTAGCTTTAGCGTTAGCGACACCGATACCTAAATTCGCAGAAGGTGGGGTAATGGATCACGACGGGTTAATGCAAATAAACGATCATCCGAGCGGACGACTAGAAGTAGTTGAGAGAGATGGTAAATTTATGATGACAACTAAAAAAGATGCTATAGTACAAGGTAAAAAAGGCGATATTATCCACAAGGACGCATCAAAAGTATTTGAAAACAAAACAGACGAGCAAATTATAAATAACTTAGATACTTACGTTATAGCCGCTAATTTAAGTAGTAATATGGCAGCTATTTATAAAGCTGAAAACAAAAGAACTATCAATCATTATAAGTTACAGACGGATAGAGTTGTAAGAGCAATAAATAAAAAAAAGAGTAACTTTGTAGTTAACAATAGTAACAACATCGATTTAAACTATTTAAGACACTCAAACTTCTAATAATGTACAGATTTAATCAAAAGACATATAAATTAATAAACCTAAATAACGGCAATTCTGTAACTTTAGACGGTAAAAATAATCTTTACGAACCATCTAATTGGAAAGAGACAGAATATACTTATAAAAGGAGTATCAAGAACTTTTCGGAAACTCGCACCTTTTCAAAGGGTGTGAAGTTTTCGCATGGTGCTGCTGAATTTTTAAGAGGTTGCTATTTAGTAGATGATGTAGAATCAAACGTGGAGTTTTTCGAAATAAGGTACAATCCACACACTGCAATACCTTGCGATTATTTCATAGGTAATTTAGACTTCTTATCGTATGAAGATGAGATTAATTACGTGTCTGTTAATTTATTTACAGGTGGTTTAAGTAAACTAATTAAGTCAAAAGGTAAGGAGAAGTACGAAATAGACAGGACAACAGATATAAATGGTAATGAGATAAGTGTTTTACCTGAATTGAGGTTTTACAACGTGCCACGTCCTATTCCTTTAGACACCTTATTAGAAAACTCGAAAGAAGACACAACAGACACTGACGACGATTCTAATTCTAGCGTATTTCGTATGCGTTTTGGGTCACAGAAGTATTTAGGATTCTACTCTTTGCCGTTTAATATTCAGTATAGTAGTGATGAAAATATAAACCAAATACCTAACAATATATTCAACGTAATAGGAGCTAGTACTGACTTATTTGGAAAAGTTAATTTCGAACCATTACAAAACAATAGGCTACAACTATTTTACTATAATAACGACAGAGACAGAGAATTAAAATTACAATTTGACTTATCTTTATTCGCTCAATTTAGGCGTAATAATAACTTAACTGAGAAATTTGGTTCACTCGTTTTGGTAACATTTGAAGGTGGCGAAAATCCGTTCTTTCAAATACCTACGCAAACACTTGAAGATATTAACCAAATACGTACACTTGATAGTTTTACCGAGTTAGCAAACCTAGATACTTTAATAAATGGTACTTCACAGAATGTAAACTACAATACTGAAATTGATTTCAATTTACTACAGGGTCAAAGCTTAGGTTTATTTGTAGTTGGTGGTGGTGACTTCGATGTTACACTAGGTGCTGCTGCCTTAGATTTAGATTTTAAAGATATCGATGTAAGTATACAAGTTAAAGAAGATTCTTTTATTGACGATCTACCAAGAAATGCACGTTGTTTTTTAAATAGCACTGTAGGAGATAGAAAATTAGAAATATTAACAGGGGAAAAAGGCAGGTATATAAGTTCTTTTTTTGAAAGTGATAAATTTAGATACACAGCTTTAACCTCTGGGGAATTGTTAAGAGGTTTACCAAATGCAACACTTACAACATCACTAAACGACTTTTTAGAAAATTGCAGCGTGTTGTTTAACATGGGTTACAACATAGAACGTATAAAAGGTAAAGATGTGTTAGTGCATGAAGATTTAAAACACTTCTTTAGAAATGAACGAATCGTTAAGCTTGGTAAGGTAGATGTAAAGAAACGATATGCAGCTAAAGAATTTATACATAGTAGTATATCATTAGGATTCAAGAAACCTAGTGAGGGAAATTTGTATGAAGATGTACAAGGATTAACAGAATTTAATACTCAAACACAATATTCAACACCTATAACAGTAACAGATAGTGAATACACTAAACTATCTCCTTATCGTGCGGATAGTGAGGGAAAAGAGTTAACAGTAAGGCAACACAGGGTAAAAAATCCTGACGGTGATTATCGTACTGACAAAGATATATTTAACCTTGATTTAATAAACCCTAACGGTAATTTAAGGGAGCGTATTTATTCCGACGACTTCGACCAAGAGCCTGAAAACGTTTATAGCCCTGAAACTGTTACAGGGTTAAGGTTTAAACCTTCTAGCATATTAAAACGCCATGCATGGGTAATAAATTCAGCATTTACAAAGTTCAATAGCAAATTTATTCGTTACGCTTCTAGTATCGGTAATAGTTTACTTAAAACGTTTCAAAACGGAGAAGAAACACAGGAAAATCAAGACTTTCAAATTTCTAGTTTAGAAAACCCTATCTTTGTATCTCAATGGGTTGAGTTTGATTATCCGTTAAGTTTTGAAGAGTTGGAGGCGATAAACGGTACTACTTTAGTAAATAATAGAGAAATACCAAACACTTACTTTAAAATTAGTTATATTAACGAGTTTAACGAGGTTGAATACGGTTATTTATTCGAGTTAAAACCAAATCAAAAGAACGCAAAATTTAAAATATTAAAAGTATAAAATGGCTAGATCAATAATGAAAATAACAGTAAACGAACCTTTACAAAACGCTGACGCTTTCGGTTTTAATGATGGTTTTGCTTTTTTAGAAATAGAATTTAGGTCTCCGCAAACTAGCGGGTTTATTTTACCTAGTGGTTCAGCGCAAACAGATGCTTTAAACATATCTAACAGGTTAAAAGCTCAATATAATATAACTAATAAATATATTATAACTAAGGATTTAAACAACAATACTGTTATATTAGAGGATAACGTCGGTAATTTACAGTTTTTTGAAGGGTTTAACCTAACTAATGGTAGAGTTTCTTTTGAAATAATTAACCAACCTGTTGTAACACCTTTGCAAATAACTAATTTTATTATCAGTGAAGATGTAACAGACCCTTGCAATTTTTATAATGTTGAGATAACAACTAACACACAGGCTACTCAATTACTACAGCCTCAAAATATAGCTGTTACAGAAAACCCTTTTACTTTACGTATTGACAGAAATGACGTTAATACCAAAAACTTTGAGGTAACTAACGGAGAAACTACAGCTTTACTAAGTAATGTTTATACACCTAAATTATTGGAAGTTAATTTTAATGTTAATACTGTAAATGATTTAACAGGAGATTATACCGTTACTATTAACAGGAAAAACACAGCAGAGTTTAATAGTAACTTTGAGTTAGAATACTCTTTAAACGGTGTTGATTATTTTCCCTCGAATTCTTTTTCGTCAGTTGAAGCAGGAAACCAAACTATCTACATACGTGATAATATCGGTTGTTCGATTAATTTTGATATTGTTTTAGAAGGCTTGGATGTTTTCCAAAGAGAGCCTGTATTTTACGTGTCAGAACAAAATAGTTTGATAACTGTATTAAGGAACAATAAGTTGCCTAACATTACAAACACATTATCTTATGAAGAAGAGGTGCAGGTAAATGAATGTGATTTTAAACAACTATTTCAAAATAACGACGGTATTTTAACAGAACAAATCGCAACATCATATGATAATGTTACGATAAAATTAATTGACTGTGCGGGTAATGAAAGTCTTATTATTCCCGAACAGAAAACAAACAACTTTAATATAACAGATTTACGAGACGTTACAGTAACTAACTATGATTATTTAGGACGTAATTACGTAGCTATTTCTTACGGCTCTGGAAACACTTACGATCCAAATACTTTGCTTAAAAACGGCGAGTACTTTCTTGGTTCGTTAGTACCTTCCTTTATGAATGAGGGAGATGGTATAAGTATCGAGGGTTTTTCTCAAGGTATTGAGGTGTCGGGAACATATAGAGTGCAAGATGTATTATTTGATAATGAAATAAATCAACAGGTTTTAGTTTTAGACGTTTTAAACTCAGATTTTCCCGTGTCTCCAAATGGTTTTATCGCTAGAGGTGCTACAAGATATAACGCATTGAATTATAACTACTATGAGTTTAATATTGATTTATCCACTTTAAACGGTGATTATTATATTACTTACGAGGCTACAGATTCAGAATTTGAAACAATTGAGGCTATAACTGAAATATTTAACGTGTCAGAAAAGCAAGACGAAACGGTTTTAATAAAATATTATAACACAGTCTTAAATCAAACTTTATATAGCACAGGAATACAGTATTTTATTCGTATACCAATAGATGAACAAATAAAATATTTACCTAAGCAAACAAAGGAAACATTCGACACTGATACAAATAGCGTATTAGTTGAAGGAACGCATCAAGATGCTTTAACATTGACTACTCAAAGAATACCAACAAACTTAGTTAAAAAGATAAGTACAATATCAATAAACGACAGGGTAAGTATAAATGATTTACCCGTTATATTTAGCGAAGAAATAGAGGTTGAAGCAATTACAGGCACAAATTTATATAACGTTACATTTGAGTTAAAAAGATCAAATGAAGTGTTAAGCAACACAAACACAATTGACGGTAGTGTAATATTGCCAAGTGGCAATGCTTTAAATATCGGCAACGATGGGGCAGGATTCCTACTAGTAAACTAAAATTAACTTTAAATTATATTATAAAATGAGTAACACAGCAGATCAATTGTTGTACTGGGTCTTACAGTCGGTAAGAGGTGAAGATTTACCTATCAAGACGGTTGTAGATGGTACGGAATACTTCGTAATTTCAAACCCTTTAACAAAAAGAATCGAAAAAGTAAAAGCTAACTTAATTAATGATACTTCGTTGTGGGCTAGTTATTTAGGTGACTTTACAAATAATACAGGGGTTTTAAATCTTGGTAAATTAGACGAAAGCTTAACTATTAAAATTGATTCGGTTAATGATAAAATTGAATTAATAGGTTTAACAGAAATTGAAGCGGCTAAAATTGTAAATAATTTAGAAGTTAATGGGACTTTATCAGTAGACGAAAATTTACGCTTAAATTCACCTAATGGCTCTGTTAATTTAGATTTCACAGGAAACGGAGATTTTAATGTTGGTTTTCCTGAGAAAGATGGAGTAGTTGCTTACACAGATGATTTACCTAATTTAAACGACTACGCACTAAAAACAGATTTAGATAATCTACTAAACAGTGAAGAGGACGAAATTGTAAACGGTCGTTATTCGTTCTTAAACATGAATAACTTTGCACAAGGTTTTAGTGTTAACTTCCTTAGAACTCGAACAATAACCGCAAGTACAGCGGGAGAAGGAGCGGTAAACCTTAATACTATACAAGCTATAGGAAATGACCCTTCTTTTGTAATAAGTGACGGCGTTAATAAAATGATCTTAAAACAAAGCCCTATAAGTAGTGATATTAATGTAACAACACCTACGCAAAGCGGACAACTAGCTTTAACAAGCGACATTACGCCACCTCAAAACCTAGACAATGTTTTAACAGAAGGAAACACAAGTACTAATAGTATTGATTTAATAGGTACAGGCGACAAAGTTAATTTTTCTTTTACGGGTATTGGTGAAAGTGGTTTAACCTTTGATGATGGAGTAATTCAAAGCTCAATAAAAGCGGAAAGATTTCAAGATGGATTGTCGCAAGGCTCTAGGATAATTATTGATGTTGATGGAAACGAAAATGTTTCTATAACTAATGGCAACACTGTTTTAAACACTGATTTGATTTGTGAAGAAAACGCATCTTTTAAAAGAAATGCAACTTTTGAAAACAATATAATAATACAAAACGACACGCCAAGAATAATTGCAAGAGATAATCAAACCCCGTCTTTTGAAATGAATATAAATTTTCCTGAATTGTCACAAGATCAAAACATTGGTTTTCCCGCTGATACAGGAACTGTATTATTAAAACACCAAACACCTGATTGGAGCGGATGGGCACAGTACGTAGATAGTCAATACACAAGTGTATCGCTTTTAGTTACAACGCAAGGAAATACCTCAATAATAAATATTGATGGTTTAGCAAACACAATTGAAACACAATTACCTGTAGGCGCTTCAAGTTTATATGACACACCAACCTCAAAAATAACACCGATAAAAAACGGTGATGGATACACTTTAAGCATGACTTTTGAAGGTACTACGAATAATAATAACGGGGATTTTGATATATTTTTAGATATTGGGGGTTCTTTTACAGAATTTAAGTCACAAAATTACGTATTTCCTAAAGGTAGCGGAAGTATAAGGAAGTTAAAATATGAAACAACTTTTTACAGTGGTGCTACATTTTTAGCAAACGGGGGGTTAATTAAAGTAAGGAGTAATACAGGTACTACTTCGCTTTATAACTTTGATTTACAAATACATAAAATACACAACGCAAGATAATGAGTAGATATACATTTTTTAAAAGCGGTAATATTGTTTATTTAAACGACACTACCTCTGATGTTAAGTTAAGGGAAGTTTTTTATACTATATAAATATTAAAGCGGGTGTTTTAAGCCCGCTTTTTTTATTTCAAGTACACTAAATAATACCAAACAAAAACAATCCAAGGTAAAAAACTAAAAAGTACTCCTAAAAACACCCAATTATAAATATACCCCCCCTGTTATAAATACAGCGATAATTACAACGCTTAAAAATACAAACAAAAATGTTAATACACTTTTAAAATATTTTCTCATAATTATTTTTTTTATTTAAACTCCTGTTCTCCATACAAAACTAAAAGATAAAAACCTGCAAACATACCTGTAAAAGCAACGCTAATACTGATTAAGTCTTGATCCCATTTAAAAAACCATATTATAAAATGGAATAAAAAAATAGAAAAAACAAAAAAAATCAATATGTGTTTAAAAAAACTCTTCATAATTATTTATCTTGTATATAAATTCTTTTTTTCTTTACAAAAAACAGCCCTTTAGAACTTTTATATAAACACTTCCATTCAAGAGAATTCATTTTAATGTCATAAATTAAAACACGCGCATTCACCATGTTGTCACTAACGTATTTCTCCTTAATCATAACTTTCTCGTCCCCTTGCTTACCTAATAAGTAATACCTATTATTGAAAATTATTTCAACATCTTCTAACATGTCACTAAAAAAATTAAAATTATCCATAATTATTTATTTAATAAAGTATAGTGTTACGTGGTGAAATAAGAACAGAATTAAACTTTTTACTTAAAATATCTTTAGTAAATTTATCTGCATGATCTGAGTTATCACAATAAACAACCTTAGTAATATCACCTTCAAACTCTAAAACAACCCTGTCTGACTTTTCAGCGTCTAAAACGCTTATTTTTATTAACTTGTTTAAATTGTAATATTCCATATTAATCTAAATCTAAAAGGTTTTTTATTTTATTTTTAAAATCCTCCCAACCTTGATCTCTACCTTTTCTGTATTCAGAATCACTAACATAGCAAACTAACATTTTAACAACATCATAAATAGTTTTATCACTTGGTATTGTGAAGTCTCCAAAGTCTGTAATAAATTTATTTTTATTTAATTTAGTAGGTGCATGAAATACGTTTATAACTTCGTATTCTTTTCTAATTTTAACTTTCATATTTACTTATTATAATTTTCAAATAATTCTTTTAAATATCTTCTAAATTCCGCATCACTTTTAGAATTACGGCACTTGTTTATAGTGTTGTTATCTATTTTATGTATAATCTGAAACACACTTATAGTGTTATCAATAGTTTCTTCAAGTTCTGAAATTCGTTTCAAACTATCGCTTAAATATTGATGCGTCTTTTTTAACTTTAAATTCATTTTATTTCTTTGTTTCTTTTGTTTTAATTCGTAAAACTTATTTTGTTTCTTTTGTTTTAATTCGCAAAACTTATCTTGATGCTCAACACAACACCTAGCGCCTAAGCCCCAAAAAGATTTTTTAATATTTTTGTTAGTACACCAAGCGTTATCCTTGTTATGTATGCAATTAATTTTTAATACCATTTTATTTCTTTTTTTAAATCATTTAATGTTATTAACCTATCAGATTTAATGTTATTACAGCTTTTACACAATATTTGACCATTAGAGTTGCAGTCTTTACCGTCTTTGCTTAAAGGTATTATGTGATCAAAGGAAAGATATTTTCTTGAACCACAACAAACACAAACAGCTTTACAACCATTAGAAACTAAAACTTGAACTCTTTTAGGTATATAAAACATATAATTAACTTCGTTTCCTTTATTCATTTTATTGTTGTTTTGATAATTCTATGTATTTTTTTTCAGTGTTTTTTAAAACTGATCTTACATAATTCAAAAACCCTTCTTCTGTTTCATATGCAGAGTAAGCACCTAAAACCATGTACAAAGCATTCATTTCTATCTTTAATATAAATAATTTATTAAGCACTTCTAAGCTTTTTTCTAATTGCTCTTTTTGTTCTTTTAATTCGTTTGCTTTGTTTTTAAGAGAATCAATGTTATTATAACATATCTCTGTTTTGTTTTGTTCCATTTTATTAAATTTTATAATTACCCTACAAATATAAACAACACTTACAATATATACAAGAAAAACTTAATTTATTTTTTGTTATCTTTGTGTTATGAGTTTGGAGTTAAGAAAAAAAATAAAATCTTGGGTTGTTGTTATTGTAGGGTTAGCAGGTTTTACAGTACAATCATTGCAATATTTTACAGGTAGATGGTCAAATCCTTGGTATATTGAAGTTTTCATCTTAGTTCTTTTCTTAGGTATCGCTTTGCAACCTTTAAAAATAATCAAAGCGTTTATCAATAAAGTAACCAATAATAAATCAAATATGAGTAATTACGACGAAAAAGAAGAGGTTGTTGATGTAGAAGAGAGTTCTGTTTTAGAGTCTGGCGGAGAAGGTTCTAGTAAAGACGAAAAAATGTAAAATGAAGCAGCACAAAAATTACATAGTATTAATCATAATATTGTTAATTCAGTTGCACGTTCTTTTTCGGGGGGTCGATCAAAAAATAAATTTATTTATAGCTACAGATCGTGAAGTTTGGTTAACTTTTTATGTTTTTTGCGTTGGTGTTTTTGTGCGTTTCTTTTTATCTTATTACCTACTATTAAAACCATATAGTGTAAACAAGTATTTAAAACACTATTTATTTATACTTTCTTTTTTAGATTTACTTCACTTTGTATTTAATTCTGCGCAAGGATATTCATTAGAAAAAATACTTTTAGGTTTGTTTTGTTTAGGTGTCATTAAATTAATTAACTATGTCAAATTTAATTACTCCATTTTATAAAATAATAGATTTTCTGTGCCTTACTATTTCGGGTTTTACTTTTATGAATCTAATAGGTAACAAGCATTTAGATTTACCCGAGGTTTCTGTTATACAGTGGGTAGGTGTATCTCTTACTATTTCATGGTATATTTTTATGTTTGTTAGGTCTGCTGTCTTAAGGAAAGAAAACAAAAAACAAAGGCGATTAATAACCGAAAACCTCGAAATAGAAAACGAAATAAAAAAAGCTATGTTATTAAAAGTTAAAGAAGGTAACATTGACGAAATTATAAACGAGTTAGAAGAAAGACAAAAAGAAATGATTAACAATAATAAAGATGATTAAATACATTACAGTACATTGCTCAGCTACCAAAGAAGGTAAAGAATTTAACTCTAAACACATTGATAGATGGCACAAAGACAGAGGGTTTCGTAAAATCGGTTATCATTACGTCGTTTTACTTGATGGTACTATAGAGGTGGGGAGATTTGAAAGTGAACAGGGCGCACACGTTAAGCATTATAATAAAGGTAATATAGGTATTTGTTACATTGGCGGTTTAGATGAAAACGGAAACGCAAAAGACACACGCACACGAGCGCAAAAAGAATCATTAAGGTTATTATTAAAAGATCTTAAAAAAAGATATAAGAAAGCGGTTATTAAAGGACACAGAGACTTTTCGCCTGATCTTGACGGTGATGGAGTTATTGAGGAGTTCGAATTTATAAAACAGTGTCCTTGTTTTAACGCTAAAAAAGAATATTCTAATTTGTAGAGTATTTTTGTTTTTTCATTTTATTTATTTTGTTTTGAGTCACTTGTAAAAAAGTGGCTCTTTTTTTTGGTGGTCTTTTATAATAATTGTATTTTTGAATAATTAATTTTAAAACAAGTATAATGTTAAATATTACAAATGAGGATAACATGAATTTAATGTCTCGTTATCCTGACAATTATTTTGATTTAGCTATTGTTGATCCACCTTATGGTATAGGTGCTAGTAAACCAACTAAAAAACCAAATTTTGTTAAACAAAAAAACGGAAAAAAACTAAATGTAAAAAACAATAACTATAAGCACAAGGAATGGGATTTAAAACCCTGTAATGGCTTGTATTTAAGAGAATTACAAAGGGTAAGTAAAAACCAAATCATATGGGGTTGTAACTATTATGATTTTGATTTAAAGGGGGGGAGAATTGTTTGGGATAAATTAAACGGGTTAAGCGATCAATTTGATTGCGAAATAGCGTATAACAGCCTCAATAATAGAACTGATTTAGTTTATTTCATGTGGTCGGGAATGTTTCAAGGATTAAAACCTTCTAGACTTATAAAAGAAGCGTTAAAACAACAGGGTAATAAAAAACTAAACGAAAAAAGAATACACCCGACGCAGAAACCTGTTAAATTATACGAATGGTTATTAATTAATTACGCAAAAGAAAACGACAAAATACTTGACACGCATTTAGGAAGTGGAAGTATAGCTATAGCGTGCCATAATTTAGGTTTTTATTTAACAGCTTGCGAGTTAGATAAAGATTATTATAATGAAGCTATGAAGAGGATAGAAAACCATCAATCTCAACAAAGATTATTTTAGTTTTTTTTGGTGGTTATGTAATTTAGTTATATATTGCGGTATAATTTTAAAACAATAACAAAATGAAAGCAATTATATCACGTTTTTACAATCACAACATTGGATTAAATATATATTACGGTGTTGATTATATTGAAATAGAATACAAGTTTAAAAACCACGAAACCTCAATACATAGAGTCGATGATTTAGAGGAGTTAATCGAAGATATGGAAGAAGTTTTTTTTGAAGAAACAGGAATAGAATTATAATTATTAAAACAATAACATTATGTACTTAACAAACGAAGAGTTACAGGAATTACTCGAATTATTCGATCTATACAAAATAGAGGTTAATTTATGTTACCCTAAAACAGGTAGAAAAATATTGGTCGAGTATGTGTTTGACTACGGTGATACAACAATGCATCGACTAGACAGTGAAGAGCAATTAATTAACGATATGAAAGATGTGTTTTTTGAAGAAACAGGAATAAAATTATAATTATGATAAATAGACTTTTACTAAAATCTTACAAGGTAAGAACTAGCGAAAAAATACAAAAAATGTTCGATTTAAGTTTTAGACCGATTATTTTTAACGATTTAAACGACGCAAAAGAAAAAAGTAAAACAGTTAAAAGATTGATAATATTTAACATTGTATTAAACAATAAAGATGTTTGTTTTAGTGTTAATCAAGATACTGAGTTTTTCACAGACGATGAAAATAAAATTTTAAGCAGTGATTTAGATTTAAAACATAATTGGTTAGAAAACGGTAAAATAGTATAACACATGGACAATAAAATAAATTTAGATAATCTAATTTCAATGGTTTATTCATCAAAAACGGGGCTTATACACTTAGTTTTTGCTAATGGTGTATATCAAAAAGACATTAAAATTTCTTTTGAAGCAGCTGTTAATATGGGATTCATAAACCCTGATGCAATACATAAAAACTTTAACATATGAGAAACACAATACTAATAATAACGTTTATTTTAATTCAATTCTTTTTTATAAAGATAAACCAAAAAACAGTAATAAAAGATAGTGTTAAAATCGATAGCGTTTTAGTTATTAAAAAAATACCTGAAATTAAAAGAGAAACAATCTTTTTAAATCCTAAAAAAGTAAAAGAGTACGTTTATATTAATAACGGTAAAGATTTGATTAAAACACTAGAAAAACAATATAATAAAAAAATAGATAGTTTAGTGTTAATTAACGAGTTGTTAAAAATGAAGGTTAAGAAAGTTTACAAACAACAGTTAAATGATAGCTTAGTAAATATTGAAGCAACAGTTAAAAGTAGTGGTAAAGTAGACTTTATTAAACTTAAATACGAGTTAAAAGAGCGAAATATTCAACACTACGAAAAAACTATAACTAAAAAAGTTTATCCTAAATTTAGAATACTTGGCGGTGTTAGCACTAATTTTAATTCAGTTAATTTTAATCTATCTTTACAAAACAAAAAAGGTAATATTTACGGTATTGGCTACGATACTAACGGAAATATAAATATCGAATACAAATATAATTTATTTACTAAATATTAAAACAAAATAACCCTAAAACAAAATAAAATGTCAAAACAAAGAATAAGGCTTACAGATCAAGAAGCTGAATATTTAAACCTACATATAAAAAACAGAATAGAAGGAAAGGGGAATCCTAAATACTACCTTGATTCATATCAATATAAAGATTTAATGAGTTTTAGAGGTGTTGACCAAGAAAATAAGTACGAGGTTGCTGCATGGGATAACAACGGTAAAATTATGTCAATTGATGAGTTTTGTTTAGCTCATGGATTGGATAGGGGAAGCATAAAAGATTTTCGACTTTGTACACATACAAAAGTACCCACTTATAACATATCTTTCAAAGATGATTTAGTTGAATCTAATGATTTTAGTTATGATGAAATAGTTAAAATACTTGAAAAGGATATAAAAGAAAAAGTATCTATAAAAAGAACTAAAACAAATAATAAATTTGAAGGTGTTTTAAAGTGGGCAGATTTGCACGTTGGCGCACATATCAGAAATGTTATAAACGTTGATAATTATGATTCAAAAACAATAAAGAAAAATCTGTTAAAATCAGTTGATAACGTTAATTTACTTAAATTTAAAAAAGTACACGTTCATATACACGGGGACTTAATAGAGTCTTTTACGGGGCTTAATCATGTAAATAGTTGGCATAGTATGGAAAAAGATTTAATAGGAGCTAAACTAATTCGTGTTTGCTCCCAAATACTTCATAACGCTTTAAAAGAGATCAAAAACTTAGGTAAAATTAAAATAGTAGCAGGTAACCACGATAGGATATCTAAAAATAACGACGAAGACGTAAAAGGAGGTGCTGCTGATATTTTAGCTTATACGCTTGAATTAATGGGTTACGATGTAGAATTTAACCCTATGGTTATATCTCACAAAGTAGATAAAATTAATTACATTATTTTGCACGGTGACAAAGGTTTAAGTAAAATGTCAACATCTGATTTAATATTAAACTATGGAAAACAGGGTGTTTATAACTATGTTTGTGAAGCTCATTTGCATTCAATAATAGAAAAGCTTACAACTAGACAAAGAGAGACGTTTAAAATTGTCAAAGATGATAATATTTTATGCAGAAGAGAGCATTTAGCGTCTTTTATGCCTGGTAACTTTTACAGTGCTTCCAACGGATGGAGTACAAACACAGGTTATCAAATTAATTGGTGTACAGAAAGGGGGCGACCTATGGTATTAAAATCTTCTTTTTAATTTCGTATATTTGTATTATTATAAATAATAACTACCTTTTATTATTTGTAAATTAGTTAAATTGGACATAAATATAAATTAAGAACCAAACTAGTTCCAGTAGTTTGGTTTTTTTTTGTTAAAATATCTAACATCGGTTTAACCGATAGTAGGTTTTAGTTTTTTTTTGTTAAAACATTTGCGTAATTAAATAAAAGTATTTAATTTGGCTAAAAATATATAACACATGAAAAATATAGATAGTAACTTAGTAGAAAGTTTTTGTAGTGAATTTAAAAGTAATTTTTTAAGTTTAAACACGTTAATAAAAACACAAGACAAAACAGATTTAAGATTTCATTTATTTGGTTATTGGAATGTTTTAAAAATAAAAAACAACAAAATATATCACCACAAATTAAATGGTGGCAGTAATAAATCAGAAGAATTATTTAGCGAAATAAGTTTTAACGAGATGCAAAAAATTGTTTTTATTAGATTTAAAAATTCTTTTATTTTGTTTAAAAAACACAAATCAAGTATTAAACCAATATTCGTAAATACAGAGTTAAGAACACTAGAAAAAATAACAAATAAACATATTTTCTTAAACAGTCAAGGGGTAGAAGTGATTAGAAATTATTGGGTTTTAGATAATAACCTTACTTTAACATGGAAGAAAAAAAACGCTTTTACAGACAAAGAAATTATACAAAACATTTACGTAATTAAATAAAGCTTCATATATTTGTAATGTAATTAAAACACTATAACAAAATGATTTTAGATAAAAACGGAGAA
>JAHDGB010000127.1 GCA_020627885.1 Flavobacteriaceae bacterium
CCCGAAGTATATCAAATAAAAACAACACAACACATGACTAATATAGTGCTATTTGGACCTCCAGGAGCAGGAAAAGGAACACAAGCAAATTTTTTAAAAGAGAAATATAACCTTGTACATATTTCTACTGGAGATGTATTTAGGTATAATATAAAAAATGAAACTGCTTTAGGAAATTTAGCCAAATCGTATATCGATAAAGGCGAGTTAGTTCCAGATCAAGTTACTATAGATATGTTAGAAGCTGAAGTTGAAAAAAATTCGGATGCCAAAGGTTTTATTTTTGATGGTTTTCCTCGTACCAATGCACAAGCAGAAGCTTTAAATAAGTTAATGAGTAGTAAAGACTCACAGATTAATGCAATGATAGCATTAGAGGTTGAAGATGAGGTTCTTGTTAGCCGTTTATTAGAAAGAGGAAAAACCAGTGGAAGACCAGATGATGCAGATGAATCTATAATAAGAAATAGAATAAAAGAATATTATTCTAAAACAGCGATATTAAAAGACTTTTACAATGCTCAAAACAAATATTTTGGAGTTAATGGTATAGGCAGTATCGAAGATATTACTGTTAGATTAAGCTTAGTGATTGATAAGTTGTAAGCGAGTTCCAAGTATATAAGACATTTATTAACGATTAAAATTGAGTAAACTGTTTGAGTCAAAAAAAACTTTAAACTTTAACTCCTAACTTTAAACTCAAAATATGACAGAAGGGAATTTCGTAGATTACGTTAAAATGCATGTATCTTCAGGTAATGGAGGAAAAGGCTCTGTACACTTGCATAGAGAAAAGTACATCACTAAAGGAGGCCCAGATGGCGGAGATGGTGGTCGAGGAGGCCATATTATTCTTAAAGGAAACTCTAACCTTTGGACACTCTTACATTTAAAATTTAGGAGACATGTTAGAGCAGGGCATGGCGGGCATGGTAGTAAAAGTAGAAGTTCTGGTGCAGATGGAGAAGATGTTTATGTTGAAGTGCCTTTAGGTACGGTAATAAGAGATACTGAAACAAATACTATACTTTTTGAAATAACAGAAGAAGGAGAAGAAAGAATTATAGCAGAAGGCGGAAAAGGAGGCCGGGGAAATTGGCATTTTAAAAGTTCGACAAATCAAACGCCCCGCTATGCACAGCCAGGAATGCCCTTAGAGGAAAGAGATATTACATTAGAATTGAAAGTATTGGCAGATGTAGGGTTAGTTGGTTTCCCAAATGCAGGAAAATCAACTTTGCTATCTGTAATGACAGCTGCTAAACCTAAAATAGCAGATTACGAGTTTACAACATTAAAACCAAATTTAGGAATAGTCGAATATCGCGATTATCAAACTTTTGTAATGGCAGATATTCCTGGAATTATAGAAGGCGCCGCTGAAGGTAAAGGTTTAGGCTATTATTTTTTGAGGCATATAGAGCGTAATTCTATTCTATTATTTTTAATTCCTGCTGATGCACCAGATATTAAAAAACAATATGATGTTTTATTAGATGAATTAAAACGTTATAACCCTGAAATGCTTGATAAAGAACGAATTATTGCTGTTTCTAAATGCGACATGTTAGATGAGGAATTACAGGCAGAGCTTAAAGTTGAATTAGATAACGAATTACCAATTCCTTATTTGTTTATTTCTTCAGTGGCTCAACAAGGCATTACTGAGCTTAAGGATGTACTTTGGAAAGCACTTAAATAAGTGTGTTCTTTCATATATAAGGAATGATTTTTGTAATAAGCTTAATGTTAAAAAGTTTATAGATGAAGTTTTTAAAAGTATTTTTTTTCTGTTTATGTGTAGCATCTTGTGCTCCAATTTATGTGAATTATGATTATGAAAAATCAACAAATTTCGCAGTATATAAAACGTATGGTTTTTATGATAATATAGAATCAGGCTTAAGTGAGTTAGATACAAGACGCTTGGTTTTTGCTATAAAAGAAAAGCTTAATACATTGGGGCTAACCCTATCTGATAATCCAGATTTTTATATTGATATAAAAAGTATTGAATATGCTGAGCAACCTCAGAATTCAGTAGGTATAGGGTTAGGGGGAGGAGGCACCATTGGAGGAGGTATTTCCGTAGGCATACCTATACGGAGTAAGAGGTTGTTAAGAACAATTACTATTAATTTTGTAGATGAAACAAAAAATGGTTTATTTTGGCAAGCAAAAAGCGAAAGCACATATAACACTAATAGTGCCCCAGAAAAAAGAGAGCTAATCTTGACGGCTTTAGTTGAAAAAATTTTAAAAAAATATCCTCCAAAAACCTAAATAAATTAAATCTTTATAATTTTTTTTGTTGCTATTAAAACAGAATTACTGTAAAAATTTGCAAAATATAACCCTTCACTAAAGGATCTTATGTCTATACTATTTTTATTTTGAAGATTAATAGATTTTATTTTTTTACCATTTAAATCAATAATATCAACACTTAGGGTAGAATTGGTAGTACTTTCATATACTATGTTTATAATGTTGTTTGAAGGAGTAGGGTGCAATGAAATGCTAAAATTATGAGTTGTGCTAGAAATTTCGTCAATGCCCATAGTATTCTTATTAATAGTCCAAGAAACAGTATAAGCATGTGTGCTTTCATGATTATCTATTTGTAATAGATTAGAGTCGTCATAAACAATAGCTACTAAAGTGTTTATTCCTATATTAAGGTTGGAATCCAAAAGACTTACATTATCAACATTAGAAGTAAATAGATTAGAGTTTAACGTCCAGTTGATTTTTAATGTATTAGGAATAGTGGCAATTAAATTTAATTGAAATTGAAATGGGTAAGTAGGGTCATTAACCGTATTATTTGTAGGGATATATGCATCTATAGGAGAAACTAATGAGTGTATTTTTTCTATAATTCCTTCTTTGCAAACTGAGCAAAACGGAACGCCTAAAGATTGCATTTTGCAATTTTGATGAGGTCTGTACCAAGAAGCACAGCTTCCCGAACCACAATATTGATAAATACCTATACCATTAGAGCCCATCCAATTTTTCCATTTTACAAGTGTAGGATCCGTCTCTTGCGTCATGTTAATTGCTTCTGCTGCTAGTATATCTCCAGGGTAGTATTCATCTTTTAAATCGGCAAAAGAATGGCCAATTTCATGAATAGAAATTTCATTGGCAGATACACCAGTAGAAGATATTGGGAATTCTCCTCCACTACCTCCATAATAAGTAGAATTGGTTAATATCATGGCTTGATCATATGCAGGGAAATTATTAGCAAGTACAGTATTTATAGCAGTAACATCTTGAGCATATAATAAACGATGGTATCCATAGCCATCATATGTTGCATTAAAATAGGTGTCTACTGAACTTACAGGTACGTTTGGTATTGGCTCATCAGAACCTGTGCCAGGGTGGTCGGCACCACTTTCTACTGAAGGTACTTTTATAGCATAAACATTAAAATAATTGGTGTATTCTAAAAAAGGGGATTGACCAAACATATCATTAGTGAAATTGGTTGCATCAATAATAAATTGACTTAATTCACTAGTTTGGTAGCCTTCACTTAAAATAACAATATTAATTCTTTTATCGTCATCTCCAGAAAACTTTATGGTTTCTATATCAAAAACCTGACTGTTAGAAAAATAACAGCTTAATAAGGTTAGTGTTTTGATAAATAAAAGTCTCATTATTATTAAAGTTGTGTCGTTATAAGATGATGCATTGTTTTGGTTGGTGTTGTAATTTGATTTATAACAATAAATTTTGTTCTGGGGTCTAGTTGTAGTCTTATTGAGAAAGGCGTTTTATTGGTTTCAATTTTTCTTTTCTCTAAAGCGTTATCTTCATTTATATATTCTATAATTTTTGATAAAGGATTTTTTATAAAAACATTATTTATTGGTGTTTTTGAATTATCCATTTGTGTGCATTGCAAATCGCCAATATTTCCCTTTTTAATAAACTTATTACTGTTTTTCTTTATTTTTCCTTCAGTAATAATCTTGCTTATTAATTCCGTTTCTTTATTACCATTATCTTTTTTTACTATAGAATAATTCAGAAATATAATTTTAGCGCTTAAATTATTTTTTGAGTTTGTACTAATGGGTTGTATTTTTTCTAATTTATTTTGAAATTTATCGCTAGTTCCTTTTAATCTTTTAGTACAAGAAAATAATAAGACGGTACACAAAAATAAAGCGAATACATAAAAGGTATTCGTCTTAAAATAAATTAAATAGGGTTTTGAGGCTTCCATGTTTATTCTAGTGAGAAACTATAAATTTACTTATTTTGAGTTTAAATATCAATATATTTTCATAAAACTACTGAAAACTAATACGTTTTATATTTAAATAGCTCATTTTATACTCAGGAATTTTCTCTTTTTTTGGTAAAAACTAAGGTTAGTTTTTTTGTCATACTATGTCTTTTTACTGAAAACTACTGTAAATTTTAAAGAATAATATAAAAGAAATTTGTACAAATTTAGTACGAGTTTCAGTCTTTTTTCACGTTAAAAGATGTACTTTATATAGATATAGCTACCTTTTTATGGTTTAAGTAATGTGGAGAAATAAGAAAAGGCAGAATACCCTGCCTTTTCTTAATATTTTTAAAATAGTGATTAATTTTTTTCCTTCAATTTGTTTACTTCTAAAAGAAGTTGCTGAAGTAATAGTTTCATTTCTTCAATTTTACCCTGTTGTTTTTCTATTATCTTCTGTTGTTCCTGAATCGCTTTTATAGCAATTACCCCTGTAGAACCATAGGTAATACCCAGTTTATTGTCTTCAGAATTAACCACTATTTCAGGGAATAGAGGTTGTACTTCTTGGGCAACAAATCCAATCATTTTATTTTCTGTAGACTTTTGCTCATTATATAAATAATCTACTGGTTTTAGATCCATTACACGGTCTAATACAGATCGTAAAGGTTTAATGTTATATTTTAATCTTCTATCAGAATCTACTGTCCATGCGCCATTTGTATTTACATAGGCCACACGATTTCCTTTGAGGTTAAAGCTAAAGTAAATCCCACTATGATAAATTCTCCAAAAATCTGTTGTATCGGCAGATTCTTCAAATTTAATCCCTCCCGTGCCATTTGTAATTGATTGTTGAGACTGACGGATATGTAAATCGGTATCCGGGGAAGTCTTATCCATGCCAATCTTTCCATCTGAGGCAACTGTCATTTGAGAAGTTCCGCTTGTGACCATATGAATTTGATCGGCTATTCCGTATGTTCCATCTGCTCCTAAAGTAATTAATGTAGAGCTCGATCCTCTTTCGCCTTGAGCTTCTATCGCATTTGTGTATACCCATGGTGTTGTAGTAAATCCATTCCCGTTAGCAACAGACGTTCCTTGATCTGTACTTTGTGCTCCTACAGATACATTTCCTATTACTGCAATATCTGTAACATCGAGTCGAGCTTGTGGCGCTGTTTCTCCTATACCAACCATTCCACTTTCATCAATTGTCATTCGTTCTGTTAATGAACCGTTATAGGTGAAAAACTGAAGGTTTCCATTCTCTGTAGCATCATCACTATTATTTGATCTAATACTGGCTCCAACATATTCGGTTGCAGTATCACTATCGTAGTTTTGAAAATTTAATGATCCGAATGTGCTATTACCGTTTCTAGCTCCTCCTAATGTTAATGTTCGGTTAAGGCTACTTTCAGTAGTTCCTCTATCAAATAAACCATTACCACCAGAAACATGTAGGTATTCAGAAGGAGAAGTAATACCTACTCCTAAACGTCCTATTTCATCAATGGTTAATCGTATTGGTATGTCTTCATCTGCAGCAGATCCGCTAGATTTAGTTGCAAAATGAAGTTTGCCTCTAGAATTACTATTTGTTCTTTCATGTACAATTGCTGCACCCATTCCTGTAACAGTCGATGTACTTTGAAATCCAATACCTACTCCAGTATTATTTTCGTTTAAATTTCTAGTAAATACTGCAAATAATTCACTAACATCAATGTTATTAGAATCTAACATTGCATTTACAGTATCTTTTACTGTTAAACGCCATCTATTTTGTGATGAAGCCACATCACCAATTCCAATATGTCCTGCATTACCATTGGTATAGTTTGTTCCGCTAGTAACAACCCAATCTTCATCATCTGTAATAGCAGATAAGTTTACCGTACTACCATCGGAAATAGTTAAATCTGCTCCAGAAAGTGAAATATCTTGAATCTCATTCGTAGGATCGGCATCGGCATCATCAACCAAATCATTTATTACATTTTCAGCATTTTTGGCATATAATGAATAAGGAACACTTACTAATTGGCTCGCTCCTAATACTGAATAGGAGGTTCCTCCAGTTATATCTACTGCCGTTTCAATATAGTATGGTCCGTTTGTCCAATTTATTGCTGATAAGTTATCGGTAGTAGTCCCGGTTCCTACTTCAAGATTTATCACTCCATAGGTATTCGTTGTAGTGGCAAATGTTTCTGTATAAATTGCTCCTCCTCCTATACTCCCTTGTCTTATTATAATTTGCATCCCAATGGTTTGATTACTTAAAATAGCATTATTGGAATCTCTAACTACCGCTTGGTATTTAAATTTTTCAGGGGCTTGTCCAAATGAATTTAGTATTATCACTATTATAATAGTGAGGGATAGAATTAGTTTTTTCATGGGATTAAAATTAGCGTATTAAAGGTTTATTTTTATCTATTAAATGTTGTATTGATCATTCATAATATTCGATAAGATCTTCTTTATAAGCCAGCATTTTTATTATATCTATTATTAATGTAGAAAAAAAATGAATGAAATATATGGGAGGTAGAGAAAATAAAGTATAAACAGTTTATAATAATGCTCTTTGTGAAGATAGAGCTACACTATACTCAGAAAACGCTTACATGTTGTAATTGAAAATATGAATAAATGCTTAAACAGAGTTTCCTAATATTAGTTAT
>JAHDGB010000128.1 GCA_020627885.1 Flavobacteriaceae bacterium
AACTAAATATAGTATTTTGATATAATACACATACAAAATTGCATATTTTTGAGTGAGTATTATCTTATAAGTTTTTATACGATCAATGAGACAGACCCTACATAGAAGGTAAAGTAAATCTAAAATAAACTCCAGCAGTAGTTGTTCTACTTTTTGCTGTTATATTTCCTCCATGGGCCTCTATAGCCTTTTTACATAAAGTAAGACCTATTCCTCTACCTTCGGCAGGAGTATAAGTCTTGCTACCAACAAAAAATGGTTCAAATATTTGATGTAAATCACTTGGCAGTATACCAACTCCTTCATCTTTTATTTCAAATATTACATGGTTTTTTATTTTATTAAGCTTAATATCTATAATACCTTGACTTGTATATTCTAGAGAGTTGTTTACTAGGTTATCTATAACTTGTTGCATATAATTAGGGTCTACTTCAAGAAATATTTCTTTCTGAATATCTAATTTAAATTTAATATTCTTTCTTTTATATCTATACATTTTAAAGCATCTTTGAGCACGCTCTTTTACCATTTTGCTAAAATTAACATTCTTTTTTGATAAATTCATTTTACCAGCCTCTAACATAGCTAGATCAAGCATGTTTAAAATCATACTAGAAAGACGATTTGAATTTTTAACTACTTCACTAGAAATTTCCTGTAATTGTTCTTTGGTAAATTTTTCTAAACCCTCTCCAAGCATTTCTGCAAAATTAACAACGTTTCCTACTGGAAGGCGAAGTTCATGATTTACATTATTAATAATACGTTGTGCTGTTTCACTTAGCCTTATTATTTCTTGCTCCTGAATTTTTGCTTTCAATTCATAATCTTCAACTTCATTATCTAATAATTTATTTTTATCTGTTAAACTTCTCACTTGTTTATTTAAGTAATTAATTTTCTTATCAAGAATACTAGTTTCTTTTCTAGAGTGGACTATTTTTTGCAGAGTTTGCAGATATTTATCATAAAGAACATAGATCAGAAAACACATTAAAATTATTGAATAATAAACAGCAATTTTATAGTTATCTAATAAATTTACCTCTGGGGAATAACTAAATGAAGCTTCTAACATATATTTGCTGATACCATAACTAACTATTACTCCTAAAAAGTAAAATATTAAAAAATTATTAGAAGGTACTAAAATATAAAATATTATACTTGAAAGTACAAAATAAATAATCCATGCACTTTCATATTGACTTAAAAAAAGGCAATAGCTGCTGGTGAATGGGAGACAAAAAACTATAGTAAAATAAGTCAAAAAATTATATATCTTTTTATTATTAAGCCAATATTCTCTCATACAAAGTAAAATACAAAGTATGGAAGAAATAATCCTTACATAAAGTAAAGTATTTGGTACTTCAATATTATACATTCCAAATGCAAAAGCAGGAACGTTTAGGAAAGTTACCAAAAAAGTAAATATTAAAATATAACTCATTCGTCCTTCATCTATTTCTTCTACTAATGAGAATTTCTTTAATTGACTTGCTAGTTTGGGGAAAATATACAATTTTTTTGAAAAACTAAATCCTATATTATTCACCATTTTTTTTAATTCTTGTGGAAATTGTAAATAATGGGCTCCAAAAAAACCTATAGCACTACCTAATGTTCCAAACATAATTGCAGCTGCAGAAAAATTACCAGACCAAACTCTAACTATTATTACAGAAATAAGTCCAAAAAATACACTAGTCAAAAAAGATATATAGTTTGTTCTAAAACTCAACATACCTGCACATAAAGGAATTAGAGTAATAGGATAATTAAAAGCCTGCGACATTAAAATGAGCTTAAATATCTCTTTGCTTTTTAATGCAAGAATAACAGCAAGAACTCCACAGAAAAAAGTAAAAAATCTGGCTATGTATAATTCTTGTTTTTCTGTGATATTGTAGTAAGTATTTTTTATTACATCATGTGCAATTGTAACACTTAATGAATTAAGCCAAGAATCAGCTGTTGACATAGTAACCGCCAGCATCCCTGCAACCATAAAACCTATAAAAATAGGGGGTAAATCTAACATAAAATGGTAAAAAGCAGTTTTTGCTTCAATATTGGGATAAATGACTTTAATTGAAAATCCTAAAATAAATAATATTAAAGCTAGAAAAACAGAAGCAAATATTAAAACATTATAAGATTGTAATAGCTGTTTTCTATTTTTTGCCATTAACAATCTTTGTGCATAAGGCCCTCCCACAGAAGGTAAGGTTGCAAAAAATACAAAGCTCAGAAAAGCCACTACTGAGCTACTATCTTGAGTTATCACTTTATGAGAATCTGGAAGACGATTAATAATATTATAATATCCCCCTGCATCAAAATATGCTTTACCAGCAACTAAAGGTAATGCTACAAAAAATATTAAAAATTGAAATAGATCTGTTAAAGCAACTGCCCTTACTCCACCTAACATTGAATAGGTGGTGAGTATACCAAAACCTATTAGTACACCCATAAAATAACTAATATTAAAGAAAAAATTGAACAAATAACCAATTGCCGTAACTTGTACCGCTATTATACCTATTGAAAATATTATAGTAATTATATTAGTGACAATAAGGCCAGATTTTCCATATAGTCTATGCATAATTCCACTTATAGAAATGCAACCTTCAAAGTTTCCTATGTTTTTAGCAAATATATTTCTTACTAATATCCATGCAACAGGCATAAAAAACAATGCTCCAGCGAACATCATACCTACATTATATATCTGCTCTACTTTAGCAATTACTTGGTTAGCACTAACATGAGTAGCATAAATAGTTGATATAATTACCATTATAGAAAATTCTTTATTTCCTATGGCATAATCTCTAATGTTTTTTATTTTTGTAGCTTTATAAAGCCCAATTAAAAGACATAAAATTAAATAAACACCAACAATTAGTATATCAGTTGATTCTAATTTTCCCATGTACTCTCCTTATCTTTACGTAGCATTTATTTCAGAAATTTGTATATATTTCGTCTCTAAAATTGAGATTTATAAATTTTATCCAGTAACTTACAGTTTAAATAAATCTTCAAAAATTATATTATTAGAAAAACTGATATATACAATATATAAATAAAAAGCTGGAGAACTTAATTTTGATAATAAAGCTTGCAATCCTACATATAGCTAACCCGAAAGAGTTTTTAACATTGGGTCATTATTTTAATATGAATGATGGGAACTTTATGTGCTAGAGATATACTGTAACTCGCAATAGTAATAGAAATTGGCCAAAAAGTCAACTTTTGAATATACATGTTAAAAACATTTTCGGGTTAGCTATACCAAGTAATGAGATCTATTACCTTACCTCACAAATACCATCAAATAATTAGTGAACTAAACAGAAAATCATAAAATAATTGACTCAATTGTAAAACCCCTTATCAAAAACCAAGTTCACTATGTGAACCAAGGCGCACTAGCTCTAAAGTGTTCTGCTTTGTTTTTCGATAAATGAGTACAAGATCAGGTTTTATGTGGCAATCTCTATGGTCTTTCCAATCACCAGTCAGAGAATGGTCACGCATTTTTATAGATAATTTTTTATCTATAACTAATGACTCTACCACACTCAATAAATCATTGTCCAAAGTTAAACCATGCCTTTTGCGCTTTTCACGTTTGTAGTCACGTTTGAATTGGTTTGTATACTTAATCTTTCTCATTCAAACTACCTAGTAAATCACTAATCGAACCAACAGTTACCATATCACCATCTCTTGCAGCTTTTATAGCTTCTATAGTTTTAGGATTTGGAACTAATGGTTCGAAAGGTAGAGCTTTTTCACGAGCAATACGAATTAGCAACATACGGAAAGCATCTGATACTGTAAGACCTATCTCTGATAGTACAATAGTAGCTTCTTTTTTTACCTTATCATCAATACGAGCACGTACAACAGTATTTATAGACATAACAACCTCTTATTTATTGAGCTATATTGTAGCTCAATATTATATTTTGTCAAGTAAACTCTTTTCTTTTAAACAATATGAGCATCTTCAGGACTATTAAATCCAGATAAAAAGTAACCTCTATACTGTCTTTTCTTTTTTATCTGAGCTATAGTTTGATCAATCTCTTCTGAAGTAGCACAAGGTATAATCTTATAACTACCTAAATTACCACCAATCCGACCTCAAACACATACTACATCAATTGTTCCAAATAATGTCCTTTGCTCTATTAGCTTGTAGTATTTGTTCTGCTTAGTCCAGTATAGTTGTATATTTTTTTGCCATTAACTTACTCTATAATCTTATCTTCGGCTTGTAATTTATTAAACTTTTTACCAAGTAAATTCGCTGCTATTATCCAACCACCAACTACACCTAAGGATATTAATGTTCCAAAAAGTAATAATTCTGGTAAATTCTTTGCAAATGCTGCATTTATTACCGAACCTCCAGCTTTTGATGTTCTACCTCCAAAACTCTCTATCCATCCTTTGGCCTTAAACCTTATATCCTTGGTTGTGGGAATATATATTACTTCTTTTGTAGGATTATTTAAGGCATAACTTAATCCTTTTATTATTATCATTACCATAAACAATATCCACATCATCTCTATGTTACTAAGGTTCATATTATCCATTACCAATAAACCACTTAACACTATTCCTACTATTATTGGGTATGCTAATAAACAGAATCTAATACCATACTTTCTCATAAAATAACTTGTTCCTAAAAAGCTAAACATAAGAACCATTGTATTTACACTCATCCCATATTTACCAGTAAAAGAAGCAAATAATTCTCTAGAAGGAAATACATCTTTTGCTATCATGTTCATTTGAAATTCAATAATTGTAGCTACTACTTCGTATACAGTAGAGACTATTAATATTCCCATAACATATGGTCGTGTTGCTATTAATCTTAAACCTTCAAAAAATCCTGTCTTTGGTTTTTTATCATCAGGAGTATTGCTTTCTTGAACATCATCTTTTTCTACCATCGCCAAATATAACCTGACTAAGAATGGAACCAATATTACTAAGAATCCCCCTAAACCTATCAACATTGGTAAGCCTACTGTTGGTGCATAATTAGTTACAATTGCTGGGCCTGATATTGTTCCTAACTGAATACAAGATACTATCATTGCATATCCTTTCTTAGCTGCTTCTGGTTTTGTTGTACTAGCTACAAAAGCCCAAAATAAGACTATTAATATTGATGATGTTTCAAATATAAAATATGCAAGCCAACCTATGAGATTTCCTTGAATGTTTAAAATCTTCATTAGAGGATTGCTGTTTATATCACTAAAGAAGGCTTTATATGTACCTGTAGCAAAGCATATAAAGAAAAATAAAGCTGCGTAAAAAATGCATATAATATCAAAAAGAGATTTCTTACTAAAATGGTCTACTAGCTTGCTATAAATCAACACTACAAATGCTACAACAAATATAGAACCCATTTTAGCATAAGGTTGATACTCCATACCTACTAAATCATTGAATATAGGGTTTTTCATTACCCTTAACATCCAATAATTGCCTAGTATTATTGTAATAATTACAGAAAGAAGGCCAAACCTTTTAAGTTCTGCATTTGATAAATCTCCCCATAAATTATTTATAATTTTAGTTATCATTCTTTTCCATTATTTCATCAAATTCATTAGTATAGTTATGTAAATTACTATTTGGTAAGAAATATAATATTATTTTGTCAAGAAAGGGAAGCAATATTCCAATTGCTACTAAAAATAAACAACTAATTAATGTCATGAGCCAATCTTTTTACACTTGTCTATCTTCTAGTCTGAACATTTTATACATACTTGTAAAGTATTGGCGTTAAATAGTTTTATATATTTACTCTAACTCCAATTGAATTTTTATAGCTCTACATATTTTTAGCATATCGCTAGCATTAAGAATATCTATTTTATTTTTCAACCTTTGTTTACTAATAGTCATTAATTGGTCAGTCATCGCTTTAGCCTTTTTATTATCTACCTGTATATAGGCTTCGCATGGATAGCATCTAGTTACGTTGCTAGTAATAGGTACAACTTGCACTCTATTTAAAGCCTTATTAGAATAATTATTACTTATAATAACTGCAGGTCTAGTTTTCTGAATTTCACCACCAATAGCTAAACTAAAATCTACCCAATATACTTCTCCCCTATTAATTATATTGGTCATATAATAATCCTTCTATCCATTCACTAGCTTTAAATTCTCTTTCTTTATCTCTACTCATTAAATTATAAGCATCAGCTAAACTATTACTAACTAAGTGTGGCTTTACAAGTTCTTCAATAAATTTACTTATTTTACCAGTACCTACAACAGAATATAATTTATTATAAATTTCCTCATCAATAGTTATAGTGAGTTTTTTTTGCATAGGATTTAACCTCTTTAGACATTAACACGTGTTATTATACGTATTAATGTCTTTTTAGGCAATAAGTTTTAGTTATTTTTATAATATTTAACTCAAATAGACAAAGCAGTCATTCCAATATACCAAGTAATTCTATCTATCGCCTCGCAAATACCATCAAGTAATTGCTTAGTAACCATACTTAAAAATGTTTTTTTCTTGGACTTGTCCTTGTCTACTTTAACAGAATAAGAATAATGCCAATGTTCTACATTACCCTGTATACTAGAAGTTAGTCTCTTTTTTGCAGTAGATATCATATATTCACCAGTTAGAGTTGTAGATAAGGTTATTGACCTACTGTTCTTAACCTCACTTATTAGCTTTTTTATTTTATCCTTTTTGCTGAAAAGTAATTTCTTTAAAGCTTCTTTACTAAGATAGGGAGTTGTGGTTTTTGGTATGGTTTTTAAGTTCTGCATTATTTGTAACTTATCATAAGTTTATATTATTATAATTATTTTGTATAATTCTATACTTTTGTGTA
>JAHDGB010000129.1 GCA_020627885.1 Flavobacteriaceae bacterium
TGTTCCATTTTTTCAAAAGTTTTTTTAATTCCAATCCCCTCTACAACGTCTTTAGTTTCTCTAATTCCTGCGGTATCAATAAAACGAAACCCTATACCTTCTATTACCAATTCATCTTCAATAGTATCTCTTGTCGTTCCTGCTATAGCACTAACTATAGCTCGCTCTTCATTTAAAAGCGCATTAAGTAATGTCGATTTTCCTACATTAGGCTCTCCAACAATGGCAACAGGAATACCATTTTTTATAACATTACCAACAGCAAAAGAATCTATTAATCGTTTTAAAACAAGACTAATGTGCTCTACAAGCTTTTTAAAATCAGATCGGTTTGCAAATTCAACATCTTCCTCAGCAAAATCGAGTTCTAACTCTATCAGCGAAGCAAAATTCATGAGTTCTCCTCGTAATTTTGCAATCTCTGAAGAAAATCCCCCTCTAATTTGTTGCATAGCAACCTGGTGCGAAGCTTCATTATTACTCGCTATTAAATCGGCAACAGCCTCTGCTTGCGACAAATCTATTTTCCCATTTAAAAAAGCACGTAAAGTAAACTCTCCTGCATTAGCCATACGACACCCTTTCCTTATAAAAAGCTGGATGATTTCTTGCTGAATGTACACAGAACCATGGCAAGAGACCTCTACAATATCTTCCCCTGTATAAGAATTCGGGTTTTTAAACACAGAAACCAAAACTTCGTCTACAGTTCTTTTATGATCCATAATATGCCCAAGATGTACCGTATGCGTTTTTTGAGCACTAAGCAATTTTTGCTTTTTAACAGATTGAAAACAAGAATCTGCTATATCTATTGCTTTTGTACCAGATAATCTAATAATAGCTATGGCTCCCATTCCTGAAGCTGTAGCTAAAGCCACTATAGTGTCGTTATAAATCATGTTGCAAAAATAGTAAATTATGTATATTAGTAATTATTTTTACTGATGCAGTATATTTGTAATGCTTATTTATTAAGTTAGCTTAACTTAAATTCTAAAACCCATTTAATTTTGTATAAATCTCAAATTATGTATAGAAAATTTTTAATTGTAGCTCTTTTGTTTATTACTTTTTCATGTGCTAAAAAAGAACCAAAAAAATTTCAAAATGGATATAGAATAATGGGTAAAGTCAATTCTAATTTAAATGATAAAAAAGTACAGTTATTAAGTGTAAGTAATCAAAAATCAAAAATTATAGATACTACGAGGGTTATAAATGGTCAAATAGTTTTAGAAGGAGAAATTCCTTTTCCTCAATACGGGTATTTAACTGTAGATGGTCTTAAAGGCGCTTTTCCTTTCATTATAGAAAATAAAGATATGACTATTGCTATTAATACTGCTAGTTTTAGTGAATCTGTAATTTCTGGAAGCCCAGAAAATGACATTATGGCTAAATACCAAGAAAATACAAAATCGTATAGTAAAACTGCAAAAAAGGTTTCATCAGAATTAAATAATGCCAAAAAAGGTCAAAAAAAAGAAGATATAGCAAAATTCAACTCTGAGTATAATACTATAGTAAAAGAAAAAAGTGAGTGGGATAAAGAATTTATTAAAACTAACTCTAGTTCTTTTTCTGCGGCCATTATTTTAGAACGATTAGCAAATGCTAAACGCATAACACAAAATGAAGGAAAAGCGCTATATAATAATCTTAGTGATTCTATAAAAAAAAGCTCTCTAGGTAGTCGTATTAGAACAATTGTAAATAGAGTTAGTGTTACTATAGGTAATGTTGCACCAAATTTTTCTGGTAAAACACCAGATGGAAAAACACTTGCTCTTAATGACATAAAATCGAAGCTTGTTTTAATCGATTTTTGGGCCTCTTGGTGTGGGCCATGTAGAAGGGAGAACCCAAATGTGGTAAAAATGTATAATAAGTATCATAAAAAAGGTTTAGAAATTATTGGTGTTTCTTTAGATAAAAACAGCCAACAAAAAAGATGGATAGATGCTATAGAAAAAGACAAATTAACTTGGCCTCAAATTTCTAACCTAAAAGGTTGGCAAGATCCTATTGCTAGAACTTATGGAGTGCGCTCTATACCTTCTACATTTCTTTTAGATGTTAATAAAAAGATTCTTCATAAAAACTTAAGAGGAAAAAATTTAGAAAACAAAATTGAAGAGTTATTAAATTAATATAATCGTGTTTAATCTTATATTTTCCCCATTTTTTGCATTATAAATAAGATAACTATTGGTACTGCTAAAATCAGTACCATTATTAAATCTTTTTCAAACAACCAAGGCGCCAAAATTAATGTAAGGAAATAGCCCCCAACAGCACCTCCAAAATGAGCATCGTGCCCAATGTTTCCTATTTGTTTTTTCATACCGTAAATTGAGTATAACAAGTAACCTATACCAAATAAAAAACCAGGAATAATAAAGTTTATTTTCATCCAAGGGTTAAACAATATTGCAGAATATATAACCCCCATTACTGCGCCACTAGCTCCAACAGCACTATATTGATATTCATTTTTATGAAATAAATACGATAATAAATTTCCTGCCAATAAACTTCCTAGATAAATAGCGATATAATTTACTTCACCTAAACTATAGATCACTTGATTTGAAAAAAAATATAGTGTAACCATATTAAACAACAAATGTTGTTGGTTAACATGAAGAAAACCAGAAGAAAACATTCTAATTTTTTCGCCACGTTCAATATTACCTATATTAAATTTATATTTTTCAAAAAAACCATAATCGTTAAATCCTTTATAAGAAATAATTACGTTTAATGCTATTATTATAATTGTTACAATATTTAAATTGCCCATAAAGTGTCTTCTGTTTACGCCAAATATAACATATATTTGCCATTCAATTCTAAATAAAAAATGCAGTTTATAGCATACATTTTAATATACCCAGTATTGTGGTTAATTTCAGTTTTACCGTTTAGGTTATTATATGTTTTATCTGACGGTTTATATTTTTTCTTGTACTACATTGTTGGTTATCGTAGAAAAATTGTAACAGAGAATCTTAATCTCGTTTTTCCTGATAAATCTGAAGCTGAGATAAAAACAATTTCAAAAAAATTCTATCACCATTTGTCTGATATGATTTTCGAATCCATAAAATCAATGACAATTTCTGAAGCACAAATGCGTAAACGCTTTGCTTTTAAAAATATAGAACTGCTCCACGATTTTGAAAATAAAAAACGTAGTATTATTTTAATGTGTGCACATTATGCTAGTTGGGAGTGGATCTTTATTCTTCAAAAGCACGTAAGTCATAAAGGATATGGTATATATAAACAACTGGCAAACAAATATTTTGATCGATTAGTAAAACGCATAAGAGCGCGTTATAATACTTATCTTATTACAACTAAAGAAACGATTCCTACTTTAGAAACATCTAAACATAAGGGAGAATTGTCCATAAGTGGATTTGCTTCAGATCAGTCACCAAAATGGGATACAGCTTATCACTGGAAAGAATTTATGGGTATTAAAGTTCCTGTACATACAGGTGCAGAAATGATTGGAAAAAAACTAGACATCTCGATTGTTTTTTTTAGTGTAAAAAAAGTAAAACGAGGACACTACCTCACTACTTTTAAAACTTTAGCAGAAAATCCCAAAGATTATAAAGATTATGAAATTACTGATGCCTTTTTAAAACTCGTAGAAAAACAAATACATGAAGCTCCTGAATATTATTTATGGACACACAAACGTTGGAAACATAAAGATAAAGTTCCTGCTGAGTTTTCTTAATATTAAATAATTAATTAGAGAATTTAATAGTTATCGACATTAAATACAACCCTAACCGATTTGAAATCTGATATTGCTTTAAAGCTTGTGTTAATTTTTAAAATAACAGCTTTAGTTTTAATTAGGGATTGTTCATGTGGGATTTTTAACAATATATTTTTATGATATAAATTTCTAATTCTTGAAATTGGTGGAAATTCAGGTCCTAATACATTGATTTTAAATGTCTGACGCAAAGATTTCCCAAACCATTCACTTGCTTTATTTACCTTATTGTAATCGCGATGTTTAAAAGTAATTTTAATTAACCTATAAAATGGTGGATACTTAAAATTATAACGATCGTCTAATTGCTCTTTAAACATTAATTCATATGAATTAGTGGAAACCTGTTGTAATATATTATGATACGGATTAAAAGTCTGAATTAATACTTTTCCTCTTTTTTTTGAGCGACCTGCTCTGCCCGAAACTTGTAACATTAATTGAAAACTTCGCTCATGTGCCCTAAAATCGGGAAAATTAAGTGTACTATCTGCATTCATAATACCTACAAGTTTCACATTTCCAAAATCTAATCCTTTAGTTAACATTTGTGTGCCTACTAAAAGATCTATTTCTTGTTGCTCAAAAGCAGTAATTATTTTTTCATACCCGTATTTTCCGCGTGTAGTATCCAAATCCATACGCCCAACTTTAATTTTTGGAAAAAGGAGCTCTACTTCTGCTTGTATTTGTTCTGTCCCAAACCCTTTACTATCAATATCCACAGCATTACACGCTAAACATTTTTGCTGCATTGCAATGGTATACCCACAATAATGGCAACGTAATTGGCTACGATATTGATGATAGGTTAAACTAACATCGCAATTTGGACATTGCGGAGAATGACCACATGTATTACACTCTACTATAGGCGAATACCCTCTTCGATTTTGAAATAAGATAACTTGATGCCCTTCTTCCAAAGCTATTGTTATTTCTTCTATAAGCCGATCGCTAAAATGGCCTTTCATTCGCTTACGTTTATGCTTATCCTTAATATCTACCAACTCTATATCTGGTAACATAACATTATTGTAACGCTGTTTTATTTCTACTAAATCATACTTATTTTTTTTAGCATTATAATAACTTTCTAAACTTGGTGTTGCGCTCCCTAAAAGTACTTTTGCATTAAACAGTTTTGCTAAAACAATAGTTGTATCTCTTGCATGATAACGTGGTGCAGGGTCAAATTGTTTAAATGATTGTTCATGCTCTTCATCTACTATAATTAAACCTAAATCAGTGAAGGGTAAAAAAATTGCAGAGCGTGCACCAATAACAATTTTTGTTTTATCTGATACCTTTAATAAATTATTCCAAACCTCTATGCGTTCATGAACAGTGTATTTAGAATGAAATACTGCTACTTGTTCTCCAAAATAGTTTTGCAACCGCTTAACTAACTGAGTTGTTAATGCTATTTCCGGGAGTAAATAAAGCACCTGTTTCCCGTTTTCTATAACATCTTCTATTAATTTTACATAAACTTCAGTTTTCCCTGAAGAAGTTACACCGTGTAATAAAACAGTATCTTTATTTTTAAAACATTTTCTTAATTTATTTAATGCATTAACTTGGTATTCGTTAAGTAACTTTGATGCAACTTTTTTATCACCCTTATATTCAATGCGGTCTGACTGAATGTGATATTCTTCTAATATTAACTTATCAATTAATGTTTTAATTATAGTAGATGATGCTCCGCTTTCATTCAATAAATCCTTTACTTTAACTGGCTTCTTTGTTTTTACAGAAATAGAAAAAAGGGCCATCACAACATCTCTTTGCTTCGGAGCTTTTTTTAAACTTTCTAATAATTTTTGGAGCTCTTCTTTTAATAAGAAATTAGCATGCAGCTTTACATAACGTACATATTTAGGAATGTACTTTTCATAAACCTCCTGAGTAATTACAACAACCTCTTTTTCTAGCAAACGTTTAATTACTGGCAGGACATTTTTTTTGTCTAAAATATCTGAAACATCATTAATTTTTAACGATGACTGATGTTGTAATGCCTCATATATTAAAAATTCATCATCTTTTAAATCACATTCATTAATTTCCTGTAACGTATTTTTACTTATTAAGGTTTCACTTTCTAATATAAAAGCATTCGGTAAAGCTGCACGCATTACTTCACCAATTGTACACATGTAATAACTAGAAATCCATTGCCATAATTCCAATTGTTTTGGTAAAACTATTGGCACGTCATCTAAAATTTGATGAATTGGTTTTGCTTCATAAACTAATGGCGCATTATAATGAGATAGACTTACCAAACCAGTATATATTTTAGTCTTTCCAAAAGGAACAGAAACCCGCATTCCTGGTTTTAAAAATTCATATTCTGCTTTGGTAATGCTATAAGTAAATAGTTTCTCTATTGGTATTGGGAGTATAACATCAATATAATATTGCATAAATTAACAGTAAAAAACTATGATAAAAACAAATCAAAAATAGGCAGGCTATTTTTCTTTAAAGTTAATATTCTGTTAAAGAAAACACTAAATCTAGTATTAAGGTAGGGTAATCCTCTTTTAAATTGTTTAGTATATGAATTGATTAGAATGATTGGTTATTTTATAACAAGAAATTATATCTTAACTGATTTTATAGAGTTCTTTAAAATGGTAGTAAGCAAAACTTCGATAAATTGTTTATTATAAGAATTCTAAAAAATTAAAAGGTGCTGTTACTATCAGCACCTTTTTTTATAACTAGATATTTTTAATATTTTGAATTGATAAAAATAATTTGTTATTCAATAAAATATATTTATTGCTTATAATTCTTTAAAAATAGAGAAATTAATTAAGATAAAACTTTTGACATAAGTTAATATTATGTTAAAAAAGAAAAAACAAATAGGGTGTTTAACTTTTTAGTTGTTTATAATATGGTTAGTTAGTGCAGTTTATATTAATTGTTTTTCTGAAATTTCATATTGATATGCAATAATTTGGAATTCAGAATCGAACAAAAGATGTTAAAGAAATTTGACATCTTTTTTCTTTTATAATAATATCAAGTTATATATTAATTTAAATAACGTGAGTTCGATTTAATTTATACCAATATTAGGTAAGAATTCTTGAA
>JAHDGB010000130.1 GCA_020627885.1 Flavobacteriaceae bacterium
TGATGACTTCTATAGGGCTTAAAGTTTACGATTTTTTAGCTAATGTTGAAGGGGAAGATAGAAGAAGAATGCTAAACAAAGATGAAACCTTAGATAAAGAGCCTCTTTTGGATGAAGAGAAGGTATTAGGGGGTGGTTATTATTCTGAATATAGAACAGACGATGCAAGATTAACCATCGAAATTTTAAAAAAAGCAACAGAGTTTGGGGCAACGATTTTAAATTATTGTGAAATGGAGTCGTTTGCATACGATATCGACTCAAAAATAGAACATTTAAATTGTATCGATCATAACACAGGAAAACAGTTAATAATTAAAGCTAAAAGTTATGTTTCTGCAGCCGGACCATGGGTCGATTTGTTAAGAAAAAAAGATACGTCTATAAATAATAAATACCTGCATTTAACAAAAGGGGTGCATATTGTCTTTCCGTATAATAAATTACCAATAAAGCAATCTATATATTTTGATGTTAATGATGGTAGAATGATTTTTGCCATTCCTAGAGGGCGATGTACTTATGTTGGTACAACCGATACCAATTATTCAGGAAATTTAGAGCGTGTCGTAGCAACCAAAGCAGATGCAAGCTATCTTTTAAAAGCAATTAACAAAGCATTTCCTACAATTAACTTAACTATTGATGATATAGAATCTAATTGGGCTGGGTTACGTCCTTTAATCCATGAGAACGATAAAAAGCCTTCAGAGTTGTCTAGAAAAGATGAGATTTTTATTTCTGATAGTGGATTAGTATCTATTGCTGGCGGTAAATTAACAGGGTATCGGAAAATGGCACATCGGGTAATTGAAACTGTTTTAAATACATGGGATAGCAATAGCAAAATGAGAATTAAAAGCTCTTTAACAGAAACGATCACTTTGGTATCCCCTACATTACACTCTACAAAAGAAGTAAATTCCTACAAAAAAGAATTAGAAGTAAAATTATTAAAATACGGGATAAAAGAGGCTTATTATGCATGGTATTTGTGTACTAGCTATGGCAAAAATGCGGATCATATTATTGAAAGAATCAGTTTCTATTCTATGGGCCGTCCAGAGGAGCGATTAATTAGATCCGAATTATGGTACTGTATTCATCATGAAATGACAAATAGTTTAACCGATTTTTTTATACGACGTACCGGTCGTTTATATTTTAATATATCTAGTGTTTCTACCCATCTAAAAATTATTACAGAAGACTTTATTGGTTATTTAGGTTGGGATAGTAAACGTGTAGAATATGAAAAAAAAATAATGCAAAAATTTGTTAAGGACGCCACTCTATTTTACGACACAGAATTTTAAGTCATTTTAATCTGGGTTGTCTTCATTATCTTCTTCTTTTTGCTCAATATGATCTTGTTCTTCGCTTTGCTCGCTGGTGGAATGAATACTATTATTTAAAGGAATTATTAATGTGGATTTTGTTCCTAAATGTTCTCCTTCACTTTTAATATCTACAATAGAATATATTATTTTTTCCGATAAAAACGAATTAATTAATTCAATTCTTTTTTCCATATCAGATGTTACTACAGATTGAGGTTTACTGTTTTTATTGCGCTTTTTATTAATAATTCTAGGAACTCCATTATCAATAATTTCTCCAACAAGATTATTCTTTTGTATGTTAAAGTGCAGGCTCAACTTTAAATCATATTTTTTTGGAACTAAACCATTAACTAAAGCATCTTTTATAACTGGTTGAAATAACATACATGGAATTGTATTTGTATTTGTTTCAATAGTCTTATCCACCTCAAATTTTAATTCCACTTTATGATCTAATTTTAAATTTTCTAACTTTAAATAGGATTTCAAATAATCGATTTCATCATTTATTAAGACGTGTTCGGAATCATTCATTTTTATTTTTGATTCTAAAAAATTAGAAAGTACATTAAAATATTTTGTAGCCTCTTGTTCGCCTTTTTTTATCATTAATTCTTGTAAGCTATTTAAAGTCTCAAATAAAAAGCGAGGGTTTTTTTGAGCCTCCATGGCATTGTATTTTAAACGATTAATTTTTATTTTTCGTTTATGTTTTTTTATAATATTGGTTTCTTGAACTTTATTCCTAATTGTAAAAAGACCAAAAAGCCCTAAAATAAGAAGAGCGATAAATCCAAATTTTTTATAAAATACTTGGTTAACATTTATATTGTATTTAAGCGTATTTGTTTGATTTCCATTAGATGAAAAACCTCTAACCTCTAAGTGGTATTGACCAGCTTTTAACCCTTGTAATTGAAGCATGTTATGGTTGCCAAGATTAACCCAATCTTTAGATAGTTCATTTATTTTGTATTGATAAATATTTTTATCAGGATCGAGTATATCATTAATAGCAAACTTTAGAGTAAGGTAATTTTGTTGGTATGGAATATTAAATTTAGAAATAGATTCATTAAAATTAAAATAGGCTTTTGTCTTTTGGTCTGTATCGCTATATTTCTGATATTCTGTTAGGAAAATTCTATTTTTACGATCGTTTTTAGAAATTATCTTAGGGTCAAAATGTACAATACCATCTAATCCTCCAAAATAGAGTTTCCCATTACTAGATTTTAAAAAAGATTTACGATTAAACTCATTATTTGGAATGCCGTCTTCTTTAAAAAAAGTTTGAACATCATGCGTTTTTTTATTTATTTTCATTAAACCATTAAAAGAACTAACCCATAAAAAATTATCATCTTCTAAAATTCCTGAAATATTATCATTAGATAGCCCATCTACAATAGTAAACTCTTTAGAAATGTAATTAATTGGGTTTATTTTTTCTAAACCGTTTAAAGTTCCTAGCCATAAATTACTTTTTTGGTCCTCATATATATTTGTAATTTTATTATTAATTATTGGCATTCCCTTTTTATCAGGGCCGTAAGAAGATATAATTCCAGTTGCATAATCTATTTTTACAAGCGCATGGTTTTTATTTTTTGTTGCTACCCATAAAGCGCTTTTACGTTTATTTAATAATAGATCTACAACGTTAATATTATTAAGGTTTATTTCTTTGTTAAGGTCGCTTTCATTTTTAAACGTTTTGGTTTTTAGATTAAAGCTATATAAACCAATACTAGTAGCTAGCATTAATTTTGAATCACTAATTCGTTCGATATCAGTTATGAAAATTCTTTCTTTTGGAAAACGATAAGTTTCAAAAGTACCTATATTAACGTTAAATTTTATAAGTGATTCGTGGTATCCATAAAACCAAAAAGAGGTATCATTTTCCTTAAAAAAACTATAGGAAGCATTAGCAATATATTTATAGGTTTTTGTGTCTTTAATATTATCTATTTCTTTAAAACGATTGTCTTTTTGGTCCAATTTAAAGATACCACTATAGGAAAAAACATAAATATTTCCTTCATTATCTTCAGAGATACCGCGGCAACTAATATTTTTGCCGCCAAGATATTTTTTAAAACCTATACTATTATATCTCACCTTACTAATACCCGCCTCAGTATGTAATAAAAAATATCCGGTCTTATCATATATAAAATTGGTGATGTTGTTTTTTAGAGTAATAACATCTTCATTGGTTAGGATAACAGTATTATCTTTTGTTTTATTAAATTTTAAGGCAATTAGTTTGGTTTCATCAATTGCAACAATATTTATTTTTTTATAAAAGTTTTGGTTTTCATCGTTAGAAATAAATTTTGCATTGTTATAGGGTACTTGTACTATATGCTTATTAATTTCTTTTATGTATTTAAAAAAATAAGTTTCGTTATTATATGTGTAATTTCCGGAGGAATTAGAAGTAAAATAAGAATTGGGGTTTATTAATATGGTAGAAGTATTATTCTTAGTAGGAAACTGTTTTGAGTTATCAAAAATAAGACGACTTATACCATCTTTAATATGAAACCATTTTTTGTCTTGATATAATATTAAAGAATCATCTTTAAGGATTGTTTTAATTTCTGTAGCATACCCATGGGAATTATTTTCTGAATCGTAATCACTCTGATGTATTTTATACCATATTAATTCATTCTCATTAGTATAGCAATAAATATAATTTTTGTTAGTAGATAACCATATATTGCCTTTGCTATCTTCTTTAATTGAGGTAAATGCAACTTTTGTATCAGTTTCTGGGTATTTAATAGTTATCCATTCAGACTTTCCGGTTGTATGATCAATAATATTAATCCCTTCTGCTGTACATGACCACAATTTGTTTTTTGAACTTTTAAAAAGGTCGAAAGTATAAGTGTCATTTTCTTTTGGAGCTACATATTCAAAAAAATGAGAATTGTTTTCGCCCATTTCTTTAACAACCCCATTATAAGTAGAATACCATAAAAACCCTTCATCATCCATATATAGTTTTTTGGTTGATGATGCACTTTGATTATTGTTATTAACAGCTATAGTACTAACATCGTAATTTTGAGATGTAAGTTTGTTAAGACATAAAAATAATATAAAAACCAGTATATGTTTAAATGATATATGCTGCACAATTTGGGTTTGTTACTATAATCTGTTTTTTTGAATGAATTTAATATAATGATACAAAATTTCTTGTAAAAAAGCTAAAGAATTATATTATGAATAATAAAATACATAAATAATTATCAATAACTTAAGTGTAGGTGTTAGTGCTTAATTTTTAAAACTAAATACACAGGGAAATGATCGCTATAACCTCCTTTGTAGCGCTTACCTACATATGTTCTGTATGGAGTACCTTTATATTTTCCGTCATATAGTTTTAAAAAGTCTTCATCAAAAATGTTCGCATTAACAAAGCGTAAACTGTTTTTTCTACGTTCAAAAAAATTGTGAGTAAATATAAACTGATCAAAAAGATTCCATTCTTTATTATGGCTTGTCGTTCCCCTGTCGTTAGAAATTAGTGTTTCCATAGGGTTAAATAGCCCATGGCTTTTTACTAAATGTTCTACACTTTCATCATTAGGGTTATCATTAAAATCACCCATAATTATAATTTTAGCTTCGGTGTTTTTACTTTTAATTTCCGAAATAATATCGACTACTTTTTGAGAGGCAATCATCCGTTTATGGTTGGTTTCTGTATTACCATTTCGCCTAGATGGCCAATGGTTTACAATGACATGAAGTTCTCTCCCTTCAAATAAACCACTAACTAATAAAATATCTCGAGTATAATCAATCTCTTCCTTCTCGTTAAATAGTTCAATAGAATAACTTTTAGAATGGGCGACTTTAAAACGAGTTTTGTCGTACAAAAGCGCTACATCAATACCGCGCTCGTCTGGCGAATCATAATGAACAAAGCTATAGTCAATCTCGTTAAGATGTTTAGATGTAATAAGATCTTTAATAACATCGGCATTTTCAACCTCAGCAAGGCCAACTAGTGCAGGGTGTGTATTGGTTTGCTTTTTTCCAATTTCAGAAATAACGAAGCCTAATTTTCTAAGTTTGTTTTTATAGCGTTTTACCGTCCAACGTTTTTCGGCAGTTGGCAAAAAATCGTCATCACGAGTAAGTTCATCATCATAGATGTCGAATAAATTTTCAATATTATAAAAAGCAAACGTATAGAAATTAGTTGGTTTTGTTTCCAAAAGTTTAAGCAATAAGATTAATAACTTAGTATGTTAGGTATAAAAATAAGAAATTTATAATCGATTCCATTTTGTAACTTTGCACTATAATTAGAGATATGCTAGATAAGAAAGAAATAGCGCTAGAGCAAGCGGTTTTAATAGGAGTAATTACCAAAGAGCAAAATGAAGAAAAATCTAAAGAATATTTAGATGAATTAGCCTTTTTAACTTTTACAGCGGGAGGAAATGTTGTAAAACGATTTACTCAAAAAATGGAAATGCCTAATCCTAAAACCTTTATTGGTACAGGGAAAATGGAAGATGTCAGACAGTTTATTGAAGATAATGACATAGGAACTGCTATTTTCGATGATGAATTGTCGGCAGCGCAAGAACGAAATATTAGTGCGATATTAAACTGTAAAGTTTTAGACAGGACGAATCTTATTTTAGACATTTTTGCACAGCGTGCGCAGACTAGTTATGCAAGAACTCAAGTAGAGTTGGCACAATGCCAATATTTACTCCCAAGATTAAGAGGAATGTGGACGCACCTAGAGCGCCAAAAAGGAGGAATAGGAATGCGTGGCCCTGGAGAAACCGAAATAGAAACCGATAGGCGTATAGTTAGGGACCGAATTGCTTTGTTAAAAAGTAAGATTAAGGTTATAGATAAACAAATGGGAGTGCAACGAGGCAATCGAGGAAAAATGGTAAGGATAGCACTTGTGGGTTATACTAATGTTGGTAAATCGACATTAATGAATGTAGTAAGTAAAAGTAAAGTATTTGCAGAGAATAAACTGTTTGCAACATTAGATACTACGGTTCGAAAAGTTGTCATTCAAAATTTGCCGTTTTTGTTATCAGATACTGTTGGGTTTATTAGAAAACTTCCTACTCAATTGGTCGATAGTTTTAAAAGTACATTAGATGAAGTACGTGAAGCCGATTTATTATTACATGTTGTAGATATTTCCCATCCAAATTTTGAAGACCATATTGCTTCTGTAAATAAAATTCTTGGCGAAATTAAAAGTTCGGACAAGCCTACTATAATGGTATTTAATAAAATAGATGCCTATAAAGCGGAACCTTTTGATGATACCGATTTAATTGCTGAACGAACAAAAGAGCACTATAGTTTAGAAGAATGGAGAAGTACTTGGATGAATAAAGTAGGTAATAATGCCTTATTTATTTCTGCAATAAATAAAGAAAATTTAGTGGATTTTAAAAAACGGGTTTACGATGAGGTTCGTAGAATTCATGTTACGCGTTTTCCTTATAATCATTTTTTATATCCAGATTATGACGAAGA
>JAHDGB010000131.1 GCA_020627885.1 Flavobacteriaceae bacterium
CTAATGAAGCGGTTTCTCTATTGGTAACCTGCTTGGTAATTTTAAGTTGTCTCATCTAAAATAAAGTGATTTGTAATAAGGTGAATAATTTGCTATCAATGGTTATACGCAAACAAGTTACATTTTGTTACAAAAATTTATATTTTATTTAACAAGAGTCGTTTTTTAGCAAATAAAAAAAGTTTAAAAGAGTTCTGGGATTCTTTTTTAAAAGTGTTATTTGTATTGTTTTTTATTGTAATATTAGATAATGACATGATTTTATTTTTTGTGTTTTTTTGATCTGGCTTAGATTTTTAACCAAAGCATTTTATCTATAGTCTTCTTTATTAAAAAAAGTTGCGTGTATAGGAGTAATTTAATATAGAATAGAAGGTATTATCTCAGTTTTTATTAGAATTTGGTTTAAGTACACTTTTTAATAGAAGTTGTATTCTATTTATTTTTAGTATATTGAGGTACTTTTAACCTTTTATAATATGAAAATGAAAAAACTATTAATACTTACAGTATTTCTAATGGCAAGTACTGCATACTCTCAATTTAACCAAGATGCTCCATGGCTAAAGCAGTTAAAAAATAAGAGAGCAATTACTAACGATAAAAGTGCAGAGCAATTTACATTTCATGAAATTCAGAGGGCATTTAATACGTATTGGGAAACAAGAGACCCTAATAGAAAAGGGAGTGGGTATAAGCCTTTTAAACGATGGGAGTACATATGGGAAGATGTTGTAGATCAAAACGGTTATTTGCCTACAGCCAAGGATATGTGGACTGCATGGGAGCATAAAAAAAAGGCAATATCTCAAACCTCATATGCTTCTACAGATGCTAGTAATTGGCAAGCTATAGGACCTTTTACACATACTAACACAGGGTCATGGTCATCAGGACAGGCACGAATAAATGTAATAATGGTAGATCCTAATACCGCATCTACATGGTATGTTGGAGCTCCAGCTGGTGGGCTTTGGAAGTCGACCGATTCAGGAAGTACATGGGTTGCATTAACAGACGATTTGCCGCAAATAGGGGTCTCTGGCATAACTATAGATCCTAATGATTCTAACATAATATATATAGCAACAGGAGATGATGATGGAGGTGACACGCAAAGTGCTGGGGTTTTTAAGTCTACAGATGGAGGAACAACATGGAATGCTACAGGGTTAAATGTAGACAATACACCAACTTCTATGAATGATATTTACATACATCCTACAAATTCGAGTATATTATGGGTAGCAACTAATGAAGGTGTTTTTAAATCTATTGATGCTGGAGTAAGTTGGACCAATACTTTATCTGGAGATATAAAGGATATAAAATTAAAGCCCTCAGATCCAAATACGATATATGCAGTTACTTCAAGTGAGTTTTATAAATCGACTAATGCTGGAGATTCTTTTTCTCAAATTACATCAGGAATTCCAACAGGTGGAGGTAGAATAGTTGTAGAGGTTACTCCAGCTAATAGTGCTTATGTATATCTTTTAATTTCTAAAGAAGATAATAGTATTCAAGGCACATACCGTTCAACAAATAGTGGAACTTCATTTACAGCAAGAAATACAACAACAGATGTTTTAGAAGGAACTCAAGCATGGTTTGATTTGGCGTTAGGGGTTTCGCAAACCAATGAAAATGAGGTTTATGTGGGGTGCTTAAATGTGTGGAAATCGACAAATGGAGGGACTTCTTTTACAAGGATAAATGAATGGAATAAACCAACAGAAAATGCATATACACATGCAGATATACACATGATTAGAACTTTTGGAAACAGAGTTTTTGTTTGCTCAGATGGAGGGGTATATTCATCTACTAATTCAGGGTCAAGCTTTACCGATCATACAGGAGGCATTCAGGCCAGTCAGTTTTATAAAATAGCAGTTTCTCCGACCAACGTTAATAAAATGGTAGGAGGTCTTCAAGATAATGGAGGCCATGCTTATAATAACGGTAATGGAAATTGGTTGAATTATTATGGTGCAGATGGTATGGATACTGCAATTCATCCAACTAACGACAGTAAATATTATGGCTTTACTCAAAATGGTGGAGGTCTTTATAAATCTATCGATTCCGGAAGTAGCTCAAGTGGTAGTGTTAATAAACCAGGTTCGGCTACAGGCAATTGGGTTACGCCAATAGCAATGAATAGCTCTGGGCAATTATATGCTGGTTATGATAAACTATACCGATTAAATGGATCTGAAACCGGATGGGTTACATTAGCCGATTTAGGCGCTTCTGCAGATCAGATGGAAATAGCACCTTCTGACGATACACGACTTTATATTGCTGTTGGTACAGCCCTAAAAAGAAGTAATAATTCTGGAACTTCGGTTTCCGATGTTTATACTTTTGGAAAGAGTATTAAAGGTATTGGTGTGCATAGCACTAATCCAGATATTTTATGGGTAACAACAAGTTCTAATGTATACCGATCTGATGATGGAGGTTCAACTTTTACTAATATTACAAGTAATTTACCAACCACAGATAAATATGTGTTTTTAAATGACATCGTACATCATGCAGGTCAAGCTCAAGACCCCATATATGTTGCAACAAGTATAGGAGTATATAGAACTGTAACAGATGGAGGAACATGGACACCATTTTTTAATAATTTGCCAACCACAATTGTTACAGATTTAGAAATTAATACTGCCGATAACTCTATTACTGCAGCTACTTATGGCAGAGGAATTTGGAGGTCTTCATTGCCTAATTGTTCAACAATTACTGCGACCCAAGAACTAGAGGTAGATAGTAATGGGTTTGAATTTAAAACGCAAGAAGGAGTCTGCACTGGTCAATCAATAACCTTTAAGCCTACAGTAACAAATGGAACATCTCCTACTTTTTCTTGGTCTGGTCCTGGTGGGTTTACAAGTACCTCACCTACAGTTACTATAAATAATTTAACATTAAGTGATTTAGGAGAATATATAGTTACTATTGATGCAACAGGCACCTGTGGGGCAATAGATTATTCTTTTTCTATAGATATAGAAGAAGCATTACAGCCTACAAGCCAAGACGTAACCATTTGTAATAACACTACAGCGTCATTAACCGCTTCAGGAAGTACAGAATACAAATGGTATGATACCTTAACAGGAGGAACAGAGTTGTCTACAGGTAATGCATATACAACACCTACGTTAACAGCAAATAAAACATATTATGTTGCTGGAACTTCTGCTGTTATTGCAACTGAGGTGGTACCTGCTCCTAATATTAGTACAGCAGGAGATTATGATAGGGCGCAAGGTTTAATTTTTAATACTAATGATGAGATTACATTAACTTCATTTACAATGTCTGCAGTTACTGCAGGAGACAGGTTAATACAAGTGGTGAGTCAAGATGGTACTGTTGTCGCTTCTAATACCATTAATATACCTGCTGGAGAATCATTAGTCACTGTAAATTTTGTTATTCCTAAAGGAGATGGTTACACATTACAAATTCCAAGTGGTACAGTAAATATGAGAAGAACACCAACAGGAAATGGAGTAGCATATCCTTATACTTCACCTTCAAATATTGTATCAATTATTGGTAATACAGCAAATGCATCAGACTATTATTATTTCTTTTACAATTGGAATTTCACTTCTAAAGGAGGTCGTTGTGAATCTGTAAGAACACCGGTTAATGTTATAGTAAATACAGATAACCCAGATTTAACAGATGGAGATACAACTTATACTATAAATTCAGGAGTGGCAACGTCGTTTAATGCTAATGATACAGTATTGGTTGCGGTTAACGATAATTTAGACTTAAGTTTACCTGCAACTGCCTTTAGTGGTACATTAGTATGGACAGCACCAGGAGGGGCTACCTATACTACAAATACTGTGAGTTTAACAAATCTTCAAGATGGAGGTCCTGAAGATGGTGCTTGGTCTGTAGCTGTTACTTTTAATCCAGATTGTGGAACGTCACCACAAATGTTTAATTTTAATGTAGATGTGGATGCGACTTTAAGTACAGATGAAAATGCTTTTAAAGATTTACAAATTCACCCTAACCCTACAAAATCATTTATCTATGTTAATAGCAGCAATAGTTTACAAAAAGCAACTATAACCATTGCAGATATTCAAGGGCGTATTATATTAAAGACAGATAAGCCAGAATTGATTACAAAAAACCAAATAAAATTAGACTTAAAAACACTTGCTTATGGCACTTATTTTTTAAGCATAAAAGATGGTGTTAAGGTATCTACTAGGAAAATAGTTAAAGAATAAATTATTATTAAATGTAAAATTTACAATAGGCGCTTAATTTTTTAAGCGCTTATTTTTTCAACATTTAAGAATTTGTTTAGAACATTAAAGAAATTTTCTAATACAAAGGGCTTTACTATGATATCGTTCATTCCACAATTTAATATGTGTTCTTTATTGTTGTTTATCTGAATAGCCGTAAGTGCCAATATTGGAATAGTTGGGTTAAATTTACGAATGTTTTTTGTAGCCTCATAGCCATCCATTTTGGGCATATGAATATCCATTAATACCGCATCAAAATAGTTGTTCTTTACTTCTTCAATAGCATCAAAACCATTATCTATCACAGTAACCTTTGCTTTTTTACTTAAGAGAATACGCTTTGTAATCATTTGGTTTATAGAATTATCGTCAACAACAAGAATAGATTTATCAATAAGTTTTGAAAAATCAACCTGTTGGGTATTATCCATTACTACAGTATTAATAACTTCTTTTTTTAAGTTTATATTAAAATAAAACACAGTGCCTTTACCTTGTATGCTGCTAACCTTTATTTCACTACCCATAGCATGTAATAATCTTTTTACAATAGCAAGACCAAGACCAGTCCCTTCATAATTTCTATCTAGTTGCATCGATTCTTGGAAAAAATCGTCAAAAACTTTAGCTTGAACTTCTTTAGAAATACCAATGCCATCATCTTTAATGCTTATTTCAAGATTAATATTTTCAGAGTCAGTGTTGATTTTTTTTACGAATAATATAATATTTCCGTTATTCGTAAATTTTAATGCATTACTTAATAAATTTATAATGACTTGTGAGAGTTTTAATGAATCACCTTTTAGAAGTTTTGGTATTGAAGGATCAATATCTAAATGTATTGTATTGTTGTTTTCTTTTTCTAGATAATTAAGAGTTCTTCTAATATCGTTAATCATTTCTCTTAGGTTAAATTCTATTTCATTAAGCTCTATTTTGTTAGAATCAAATTTATTGATTAGCAAAACATTATTTATTAATGCTAGTAAATATTCTCCCGAAGACTTTAGTGTATTTAAATAGTCTTTTTGATTCTCTTTTGGTTTTTGTTCAATTAAAATATCTGTAATTCCATTAACAGCATATAATGGTGTTCTTAATTCATGACTAATTGTTGAAAAGAAATTTTCTTTTATTTTAGAAGCTTGTTCCGTTTTTTCTTTAGCAATAATAAGTTCATTGTTTTTAGTAGTAAGGTTTTTATTTAGTCGTAATCTTGATTTATTACTTCTATATAATAAAAATGAAGTTACCACAGTAATTAAGAGTAAAAACAAAGCGATATAAGTATAGCGTTTATTGGTTTTAAGAGCTGCCTTTCTTTCATTACTAATTTTAGATGTTAACTCTAATTTTTTTTCATTTTTCAATAATTTTTGTTTAAGTTTAAAATTACTTTCCGATTGTTTTTTGTTTATTTCTATATTCTTTTTTAAATAATTTACTTGTTTTAATAATGCAGTATTTGCTTTAGTTATAGCACTGTTATTTTTATGTATTTTGTATTTTAATTTTTCAGTTTCAATTAATTCAGTATAGTTTAGGATGTCTTTACCTAAGCTATCAGCTATTTTTAAATATTCTAAAGCTTTTTTGTGGTTTTTTGTTTTGTAATAAATTTTTGCCAAGTAATTATAGCTGCTTACTCTCATACGAGGATGTTGTCTGGTGTTAGGTTGAAAGGTTCTAACGACATACTCAAATAGTGGTTTAGCTTTTTTATAATTACCATTATTATAGTTTACTTCTGCAAGATTATATGAGGGCCAAAATGCATTAAAGGTTAAGTTATTTTCAATAGCAATGTGCCTTGCTAATTCAAATTGTAGTTTTGCATTTATTGTATCTTTTTCCAAACAATATAGTGTTCCTAAATTATTATGATGCATAACCATATAAGATTTATAATTTGCTTTTATTAAAAACATAGCAGACATAGCGTATAATTCTTTTGCTTTTTTACTGTCTTTCATAAAGTTATATACAACTCCCATAGCATGGTAGGCTCTACCTCTAATTGAGTCGTTATTGTTTATGTTGGCCCATTTTAAGGCGTAATTTTGAAGTTTTAAAGCATCTTCATGACTACCATTTGTAGAAAGAATAAACGATTCTGAGATGATTTTTGAGACGCTATCTTTAGAGATTTTGTAATTTTGAGAAAAAAGATTATAACAGAACAGTAAGCAAATGAGAAGCAAGTGTTTTTTATTCAAAACGGTTAGGGTTTTGGGGTAAATTAAGTATAAATATAGTAATTATTTATAAACTATTTATGCTTAGCATATGACAAAAATAAGGCGATATAATTATCAAGTTGATTTTCAGAGTTTAGCAATATGTTAGTAATGCATACTAATTTCATGATTAGAAAATACTTTTAGCTAATCACCATAGTTTTTATACGAATAGGTTTTAATGGATGTAAATATATTCCTGTTTTGTAACATCAAGCAAGTGCTATCATTACTAGTAGCTAATTTTCTATTCTTTTTAAAATAAGTTAATTGTATTTTTTATAATGGCGCTAAGCTTCACATAATAAATGAGTTACTTGTAAAAGATCTCTTCTCGTTTTTCATGCAAC
>JAHDGB010000132.1 GCA_020627885.1 Flavobacteriaceae bacterium
TTTGATTTGAGTAGTTTTGATGTAGAAAGCTTAGAGATTTATAATAGAAGTGGTACATTAGTTTATTCAAAAAGGAATTATGTAAACGAATGGAAAGGGCAATCTAATAATGGAGATGAGTTACCAGTCGGAACGTATTATTACGTTTTAAAACTTAAAGGAGACCAAGTAAAATCTGCTTGGGTATATATTAACAAATAAAAAAACTAATAAGTAGTAATGAAGAAATTATATATCTTATTTACTCTTTTGTTTGCATTACAAATACAAGCGCAACAAGATCCTCAATACACGCAATACATGTATAATATGAATGTGATAAACCCTGCTTACGCTGGTTCTTCTCAAAGTATATTTATAGGTGCACTTTATAGAAGCCAATGGGTTAGTTTAGAAGGAGCCCCAAATACAGGGACTTTATCTGTACATTCACCCGTTGGAGAGAAAATAGGCTTAGGTCTTTCATTTGTTCAAGATGAAATAGGACCGGTTAGCGAAACTAATGCATATGTAGATTTTTCGTATACTTTACCTGCGGGAGAAGAAACAAAATTGGCTTTTGGTTTAAAAGCAGGAGCAACTTTTCATGATATCAGAACGAGCGATACGGAGCTTTTTGTTACAGACCCGGGTGATCCGTTTTTTTCTCAAAATGTAAATACAGCAACACCTAACGTTGGAGCAGGAGCCTATTTTTATAAACCAAATAGATATTATATATCAGCATCAATTCCAAATATTTTAAATTCTGAACATATAAATATAAATGGGACTAAAATTGGTTCCGAAACTGAGCATTTTTTTGCTGCGGGAGGCTATGTTTTTGATTTGTCGGATGATTTTAAACTAAAACCACATACATTATTTAAATTAGCATCAGATGCGCCAATGAGTTTTGATTTGAATTTAAACTTATTTATGTATAATATTGTTGAAGTAGGAACTGGATATAGATTCGATGATTCCTTTAGTGGTATGATTAATTTTATGGTATCTCCACATTTAAGAATAGGTTATGCATACGATAGTATAAATTCTGGACTAAATGTTGTTACACAATCGTCGCATGAGGTTTTTGTTAATTTTGATATAAGCTTACCTAAGAGAGTATCTAGATCACCTCGTTATTTTTAATTAGTTAAACAAGTGTAAAAAATGAAAAATGTAAGATTACTTTTGTTGTTTATGTTAGTTGGAGGTTTAACTGTAACAGCTCAAAATAGTGATACCAAAAAGGCTGATAAATTATTTGCTAATTTCGAATTTGACGAAGCAATTAAATTGTACAAAGAATTAGTTGATAAAGGAGAAGGTAATACCTATATATATTCAAAATTAGCGGATGCTAATTATAATATATTTAATACAGTTGAAGCCGAAAAATGGTATAGGAAAACGGTGAAAGAAAATTTAGAAACAGAAATTGTTTTTAAATATGCAGAAATGCTTAGGGCTAATGTTAAATATAGAGAATCTAATAAGTGGATGGCAAAATTTGCAAAAATGAATCCAAATGATATTAGGGCACAGGCATTCAGACAAAAACCAGATTATATAAGTGAAATATTAATGGCTGGAGATCGTTTTGAAGTTAAAAATCTTAAAATTAACACGAAACACGCTGAATTTGGAGGTGTTGTTGAAGGGGATGTTTTATATATAACTTCTGCAGGCGATGATAACAAAGAATATGTATGGAATAAAGAACCTTTTTTAGATATCTATGAATATTCTATAGAAGGAGACGAGCTTATAGATAGAGAGAAGTTAAGTAAAGATATTAATACAAGGTTTCATGAAGGTTTATTATCATTTACTCCAGATGGTAGAACAGTTTATTTTTCTAGAGAAAGCTTTTTTGATAATGTTTTTGAATTAGATACCTCAAATACAAAACTTAGTCAGTTGCATTTGTTTAAAGCTACTAAAGGATTGAATAGAAGATGGGAAAATGTTGAATCTTTATCAATTAATAGCAAAGACTTTACAGTAAAAAACCCATCAGTAAGTAGCGATGGTAAAATAATATACTATTCGTCAGATATGCCGGGAGGGTTTGGTAAGTACGATTTGTATAAATCGGAAATAAAAGAAGATGGTAGTTTAGGAGCTCCAATAAACCTTGGAGATCATATTAATACAGAAGGCCAAGAAATGTTCCCATATATAAGCGATAGTAATACCCTTTATTTTTCATCTAATGGAAATCTAGGCTTAGGAGGAATGGATGTTTTTTTTACTCAGAATTTAGAAGACCCAGATGAGCCAATTCGTAATATTGGTATGCCAGTTAATTCAAATGGAGATGATTTTGCGTTTAATTTTAATGAAGATACAGGAAAAGGCTATGTCTCTTCTAATAGAGTTGGGGGAAAAGGCAGCGATGATATATATAAAATATCAAGAACTAGAGCATTTTGTGAAGTGATTCTTAATGCATCTGTTAAAAATTCTGAGACAGGAGAACCTTTACCATTAGCAACAGCAACGCTATACGATAAAGATGGTAACATTTTGGGGACTAGAACTACTAACGCTAAAGGATTAGCTCAATTTAGATTAGAGTGCGACAAACCAGCTGTAATTAAGGCAGTTTTAGATAATTATAAAGACGATAAGGTTAATGTAGAGAAATCATCAGTAGAATCGCAAGATTTTGAATTAGTATTAGATCCTAAGGATAAAATTATAGTTGAAGATCGTATATTATTAGCTCCAATTTATTTTGATTATGATCAATCATATATTACTACGTTAGGTTCATATGAGTTAGATAGATTAGTATCTATTATGATTAAATATCCAGATATTGTTATTAAAGCAAGGTCTCATACCGATAGTAGAGGTAAGGACGATTACAATAGAAAATTATCCGAAGATAGAGCAAAAGCTACTGTAAAGTATGTGGTTTCTAAAGGGGTAAATGCTTCTAGGATATCAGGCGAAGGTTTGGGAGAATCTGAACCTTTATACGATTGTGGTAAGAAATGTACAGAAGAACAACATCAATACAATAGACGATCTGAGTTTCTTATAGTAAGTGGTGGACCAAAAAATAGATAAGACAATTTTTAAAGTTTAAAAGAAAACTTTTGGGGGTGCCTAAAAGTTTTTTTGCAATAAAATAATATTAAGGTTTAATTATTTGTACAGAAAAATAAAGTTTAATTGTTACAAAGTATTAAATTTTTGATAAATAAAAAAAGCCTTACTTTTTAAAGTAAGGCTTTTTTTATTTAATTCGTTCACCATTTTTATCATAAAAATGATATTCTAAATATGTGTAAGCATCTCTAGGTAATATTTTAACCCATTTTTTGTGTTCAAAAAACCATTTTGAACGAATAGATGGAAAGCCCTTTGTTAAAAAGGCTGCTATAAAAGGGTGTGTGTTTAATGTTACCTTTTTGTAGTCTTTTTTTATTAATTGTTCTAATTGTTGAGTAATTTTATCTACCAGTACAATAGGTGCTTCAATTTCACCATTAACATCGTTAGGGTTTTCCTCTCGTGTTTTAATATTCATTTCTGGTCTTACTCTTTGTCTAGTTATTTGAATCAATCCAAATTTACTTGGAGGTAATATTTTGTGTTTAGCTCTATCATCTTTCATTTCATCACGAAGATGATTAAAGAGTTTTTTACGATTCTCAACTTTTGTTTGGTCTATAAAGTCAATAACAATAATACCACCCATATCTCGAAGTCTTAATTGTCTTGCTATTTCAGTAGCAGAAATTAAATTAACTTCTAAAGCAGTATCTTCTTGAGAATTTGCTTTATTTGATCGGTTTCCACTATTTACATCTATAACATGAAGTGCTTCTGTATGTTCAATTACTAGATAGGCTCCTTTAGACATAGAAACAGTCTTCCCAAACGCGGTTTTAATCTGTCTTTCAATTCCATATTTCTCAAATATTGGAACTTTAGATTGATATAGTTTAACTATTGATTCTTTTTTTGGTGCTATTTCTTGCACGTAATCTTTTACTTGAATGTAAAGTGATTCATCATTTACATGAATTCCTGTAAAAGAGTCATTAAAAATATCTCTTAATATTGAAGAGGCTTTATTTAATTCTCCTAATACTTTTGTTGGATGATGTGCTTTATGTAGTTTTTTACACATTGCAGTCCAGCGATCTAACAGATTTTGTAAATCTTTATCTAACTCGGCGACTTTTTTGCCTTCTGCTACAGTGCGTATAATAACTCCAAAACCTTTTGGAGTTATGCTTTGAACCAATCTTTTTAATCTGTCTTTTTCAGCTTTGTCTTCTATTTTTTGAGAAATAGAAATACGTTCAGAAAAAGGAACTAAAACAATATATCTACCAGCTATTGAAAGTTCAGAACTTATTCTCGGTCCTTTTGTAGATATTGGTTCTTTAACAATTTGCACCAGCATTGATTGATTTGACTTAATGACATCATTAATTTTGCCATGTTTGTCAATATCTTTTTCAAATGGGAAATCTTTTAAAGAGAAATCATTTAGTTTACCTGTGCTTACACGTTTTGTGAATTTTAAAAGTGAAGAAATTTTTGGGCCCAAATCATGATAATGCAAAAAAGCATCTTTTTCATAACCTACATTAACAAATGCAGCATTAAGTCCAGGAACAGCTTTTCTAATTTTGGCTATAAACACATCGCCAACAGCAAAGTTGTTTCCATCTTCATCTTTATGTAATTCAATAAGTTTTCCATCTTTTAATAAGGCAAAATCAACATCACCAGAACGAGAAGATCTAATAATCAATTCTTTATCCATATTTAGTTAATTTTTATCCATACAATTAAGTACAGATGGATTATACATTATTTTTCACAGGTCCCGAAAATTATCGGGATAATTACGAAGAATTCAAAATACATACTAGGATTGAAAAAGTATAATATTAAATTGAATTCGTTTTCAAAGAACTTAATTAAAATAAACCAAAAAAGTAGCTGCTATAACTACTTTTTTGAATTATTTCTTCTTTTTATGACGATTAGCTCGTCTTCTTTTTTTACGCTTATGCGTTGCAACCTTGTGTCTTTTTCTTTTTTTACCACTTGGCATAAGATGTCGGTTTTTTTAGATTAATAATTCGTTTTACTTTACGTCAACATTAGTTTTAACACCTTCAACAAACACTTTGGCAGGCTTAAATGCCGGAATGTTGTGAGCAGGTATTTTAATTGTTGTGTTTTTTGAGATATTTCTTCCTGTTTTTTCAGCTCTTGTTTTAATAATAAAACTTCCAAAACCTCTAAGATATACGTTATCTCCACCTTCTAAAGACGTTTTAACTTCTTCCATAAATGTTTCGATTGTTGCCTGTACATCCCCTTTTTCAATTCCTAGTTTCTCAGAAATCTTTGATACTAAATCTGCTTTTGTCATTTTTCTTTTTCTTACTTAGGTTAATATTTCGTTAAGGTTGGCAAATATAGGAATTTAATATTCAATATTTCAAACCTAATACATTTAAATTTAATGTTGTAAAGCATTATTTTTGCATTTATTCTAATTATGTAAATGAACTTTTCTAAAACTTTAATTCGTTGGTATTCAGTAAACAAAAGGGATTTGCCCTGGAGAAGTACTAAAAACCCTTATTTTATTTGGTTGTCAGAAATCATTTTGCAACAAACACAAGTTGCTCAAGGTCTTCCTTATTATACTAAGTTTATTACAAATTTTCCAACGATTAAAGCTCTTGCTAATGCCGAAGAAGAGTATGTTTTAAAATGTTGGCAAGGATTAGGTTATTATTCAAGAGCACGAAACTTACATATCACTTCAAAATACATTGTAAAAGAGTTAGGAGGTGTATTTCCTAATACCTATACTGAAATAGTAAAATTAAAAGGAGTTGGAGATTATACAGCTAGTGCTATTTCATCTATATGTTTTAATGAAACAACAGCAGTTGTAGACGGGAATGTATACCGAGTTTTATCGCGTTACTTTGGCATCGATACACCTATTAATACATCTAAAGGGGTTAAAGAGTTTAAAGCTTTAGCACAGGAGTTATTAGATTATGAAAGACCGGCAGAGTTTAATCAAGCAATTATGGAGTTTGGAGCTAAACAATGCAAGCCTAAAGCTCCAAATTGTATTAGTTGCCCTTTTAATTGTAGTTGTGTAGCGCTTCAGAATAAAAAAGTGAATTTTCTTCCTGTTAAACTTAAAAAAAATAAAATAAGTAAAAAGTATTTTAACTTTATAGTATTACTTTCTGCAGATGGTAGAACATTATTAGAAAAAAGGATAGGTAAGGGGATATGGCAAAACTTATATCAATTTCCTTTGATTGAAAGTGATACCCCAATAAAAGAGGAAAACATAAAAGAAAAAGTATTTGTTTTAGATTTCTTAAAAAATCAGGATTATAGTATTTCTTTATATAATGATGTAGAGATTGTACATAAATTATCGCATCAACATTTATATACTAAATTTTGGATATTGAAATCTAAGACAAATTTTATAGAAGGAATTCCTGTTACCGAAATAACCAAATATCCAGTACCAAAGTTAATAAATAACTTTATAGAAACTTTTAATTTTTTAATTTAGAAACTCAGTAAGAACTTAATTTTTTATTAAATTTAGTTCTTACTGAGTTTCAAAACTTTAATTTTACATACTTAATATTAAGTAATATGTCTGGAACATTAAATAAAGTAATGCTAATAGGGCATTTAGGAGATGAAATTAAAATGCATTATTTTGAAGGAGGAGGATGTGTAGGACGTTTTCCTTTAGCTACAAACGAAACATATACTAATAAACAAACTAATGAGCGGGTAACAAACACCGAATGGCATAATATTGTGCTTAGAAATAAAGCAGCTGAAATATGCGAAAAATATTTAACTAA
>JAHDGB010000133.1 GCA_020627885.1 Flavobacteriaceae bacterium
GACAGCTTAATAACAATCCCTTTTATTTTAATTATTAAAGGGTTTATATAAATTTCAGTTTATTTAGTGTTAAGAATACACAAAAGTACCGAACTCACTTTCTATTGTTAATTTTTTAGACTTAGCAGCCTCAACTCTTCCAACTATTTTAGCATCTACATTAAATTGCTTAGAAATAGAAATTACATCTTCTGCTACCTTCTCATTAACATACATTTCCATTCTATGCCCACAATTAAAAACCTGATACATTTCTTTCCAGTCTGTTTTAGATTGTTCTTGTATTAATTTAAACAACGGTGGAATATCAAATAAATCATCTTTTATAATATGTAAGTTTTCTATAAAATGCAAAATTTTAGTTTGTGCTCCTCCACTACAATGTATCATACCATGAATATCCTTAGAAGTATATTTTTCTAAAATCTTCTTTATAATTGGTGCATATGTCCGTGTTGGCGATAGTACTAATTTCCCTGCATTTATAGGTGAATTTTCTACCTCGTCTGTTAATTTTACATTTCCAGAATACACTAAATCCTTTGGGACCGAGGCGTCAAAACTCTCTGGAAATTTATCTGCCAAATAATTATTAAATACATCATGTCTAGCAGAAGTTAAGCCATTACTTCCCATCCCTCCATTATACTCTTTCTCATAAGTAGCTGTTCCGAAAGATTCTAACCCGACAATAACATCGCCTTCCTTTATATTTGCATTATCTATTACATCTTCTCTTTTCATTCTGGCAGTAACTGTCGAATCGACAATAATTGTCCTTACCAAATCTCCTACATCTGCAGTTTCTCCTCCTGTAGAATGAATAGTAACGCCATGGCCTTTTAATTCTGAAATTAACTCTTCTGTACCATTTATTATTGCAGAAATAACATCTCCTGGTATTAAGTTTTTATTCCTTCCTATGGTTGAAGATAACATAATATTATTGGTTGCACCAACACACAATAAATCGTCTATATTCATTATAAGCGCATCTTGGGCTATACCTTTCCATACTGAAATATCCCCTGTTTCCTTCCAATACATGTATGCTAGAGATGATTTTGTACCTGCTCCATCTGCATGCATAATTAAACAATATTCCTCATCATTTGTTAAATAATCTGGAACAATTTTACAGAATGCTTTAGGAAATAATCCTTTATCTATATTCTTAATTGCATTGTGTACATCTTCTTTTGATGCAGAAACTCCTCTCTGACTGTAACGTTTACTTATTTCAGAACTCATGTTTATGTATTAAGCCGCAAAGATATTTATAAATAAAAAGGATGCAAACAATTAGAGCGCTTTTATAATAAATGCAGAAATCGGTATTCCTTTTTCAAAGAAATAATGACAATTTACTCTTCAGTAATTAGAAAAGTTATTGTATTACACTACATCTGTTTTTCATTATTCCCAATCTGGCATTTTTGCAGCGCTGAATAATTGTCTTTCGTTATTAACACCATCAAACTTAAATTTGAAAATTTCAGGAATAGCTGTGGCATTATTAGACGACCGTGTAAACACTATTGCGCCTTCATCTGGTGAAAATTTAGGATCTAAATCGTTCTTCCCAGTAACTGCATCCGTATCTAAAGCTGTAGATACGCCTGTAGCAAACTCATACAAAAATAGTCTACTTTGAAATTGGCGATAACTACTGTTCTCTGAGTTTGAAATATCTCTTGTGTAAATAACTTTATCTGCATTAGCAGTAATATCAATTCCTCCCATTGCCCCCGAAAAACCTTCAGCAATGACAGTTTCTTCAGCTCCTGTTGATAGCCTTAAGGTAAACACTCTTGCATTATAACCGTTTAAATTATTAGTTTTTAAGAGCACTAAATCATTATCAAACTCTGAAACTTCTACCTCTGTAATGAGGGATCCGTCTGCTGTTTCGTATATCATAGCTGTACCACTTCCATCTGGATTTACACTTTGTAATTTCGTAAAATTAGGATAATATAATTTACTTCCATTTAGTGCCCAACAATAATCGACTTCATCTAATCTAAAACCATTAACGGGCACCGCATCGCTCACTTGAATACTATTTGTTCCATCCTGATCCATAGTAAACAATTGTGTATTACCTCCAACGTTTCTTAAAAACGCTACTTTTTGCTGCCCAACATTAAACCTAGGCCTAAAACTGTTAGTAGTTTCACTTGTTAGCTGAAATGTATCTACATCTATTTCGGCATCGCTACTACCACTTAAGTCTTCATTACCAGAAAAAATAACACTATTTCCATTTATTGTTTTAACAAAATAGAAAGGATTATTTGGCGCTTCTATAGTTTTAAATTGGCTTACCGCAGACACCACATCACCATTAGTTCCATCGTTTACAGTTACTTGCCAAAAATAACTGGTCGATATTTTTAAATTACTTACGGTATAGAATGTGTCTTGAGCGGTTTCAAACAATTGAATTTCATTAGTTTCTCCATTTCTAAGTTCAAACTTGTAATTAAGCTCGTCGTTAGCATCTGTATCTGTAGATTCCCATTTGAATTGGACTTCGAATGTAAGATCTGTAGCCCCATCTTCTGGAAAAACAAGATTAGGAATGCTTGGCGGTTCGTTATTAGCATTAGAGGTAGACATTTCAATAGCTACTGCTCCCGTAAGGTCTTCAATTACAGAAACGCCTTCAAAAGAGGTTATATAACCACTCAATTCAGCTTGAACTGAGTAATCTCCAGTTTTTATATTAGAAATATTAAATTTTCCATCTGCACCAGTAAAAGTTACACTTGAAGCTGGGTTAGTAGACACTTTTACATTCTCTAAAGGAACGTTACTTCCTTTAACTACTATAGTACCACTAATATTACCTAGACTTTCACCATCAATCTTATCTTCATTACACTGCATAAAAACAAGCGAAAAAGATAAGCACATTAATATAATTCGTAAATTTTTCATTGGAAATTTATTTTCATTCTTCTTGCACATGCAAGGGTATTATTAATTCTAATTTGAGTTGGATTCTTCTAATTGCGATTTAGAAACACGCTTTATGTTCTTAATATTTTCTCTTCTAATTCTGTTTCTCTCTCTTCTTTTTTTCTTTTCAATTTCTCGTTTATCTTTAAATTCTGAATTACTTTTTCCTAAGTAAATATTTAATCCAAATCCAACACGCCAATACATATCGTCTCGTTTTCCTGCAACCATATGATCTAAATCGTCCGTAAAAACGAAATTATTTTCGCCATATGCATTAATCCCTATCGCGTCTGTTATTAAGTATTCAATTCCTATACCAGCTTGAACTTTAGGAACAACTTGTTTAAAATAATTTGAGATATTAGATCCTCCTCCGGCATATATTAATGGGGTTAAACGATCGAACGGAAGCACTATATATTCTAAATTAGCATCAAGAGACATATAACCTTCATTTACCAACTCTTTATTTGCTAAATTAAATTTATTGAAGTTAAAATTAACATTAAAATAAGGTGCAAAAAATCGTTTATACCCTATTTTTGAACTAAACTCATATTTAGGGTTTACATAATCGCCATTAATTATAGCAGATCCTATGGAAGCATGTATTGCGCTATTTGTTCTTCTTTCATTTTGAAAACGATCAAATAACATTGTACTATTTGCAATATCCCTTTCTTCAGAATAGGCTTTTACTAATTCATCATTTTTTTCTTTTCCTGCTTTTGTCGTCCAATACCCTTCTTCTATACCTTCAATTATAAGATCATGAACTGCTTTATCTATTGCATCTTTTACAGCTAAATGCACTGGTTCGTTTTGAGTAACTCCAGTTTCAGCCTCTAACAATCTCTGAAACTTAACAAATCGGAATAAGTTAACATCTATTGCTTGAGACAAAATTGTTTTAGAAACATAAATTGTTTTTAAAACTTCTCCATTTAAAGTAGAAACTGCCCTTAAATATACTGAAATTCGATCCTCTCTATATTTAGCAGAACCTCCGGCACCAAAATACCTAGCTCCCATACCACCTGTAACAATATTCGTATCGTAAGATATAATACCACCTTCTAACATTAATCCGGCATACAAAAGTGGTGGTAATGGTGGCTCATTTGGATTTAAGCCTTTAATATATTCTTGTTTAGTATTCCTAATAATATTTCGTTCTGTTGAAAGGTTACTTAAATTCTCTCTTTCTATAGGAATAAACCACCCCGAATCTCCAAGTGCTTTTATTAACATTGTAGTTGCTCCTTGTGTAACCGCTGTACTAAATGTGCTTCCGTTTTCAACTGGCTTATATTGCCCAGTTTGATCACTAAAGTTATAGACTGCTATTTCAACCGGGTCTTTAGCTGGTGGCAAATCTAATAATGATTTTGTTGATTTAGAAAATTCTCCTTTTCTAGCGGGTTGCTGCGAAAAAGGTTGATTAAAATAAGCGCCACATGAATTAAGGCACACTATTAATACCAAATAAACTGCGAACTTTATATAATAGTTCATAAAATGAATGTGTTGTATTTTAAGAATTTGGAACAATGACTTGTGTTTGCTCTCCGTTTGAAGTATCTAATATATTAATAACCAAACCTTCATCAGATTCAAAAACTTCAACATTAAGTGTTCCAAAAACAAAGGTTCCTTCTTGGGTAAAATCGCCCACAGCTTCAACTTGCTGTGCTAATAAAGCTCTAGAAATTTGATTTAATATTTGGCTATTAACATTTTCACCAAAACGCTCTAAGTCTGATTGCTCTTCGGCAGCATTTCTAGGTGCAGTAAATCCGTTTTGTGCATTAGCAGAATTAAGCAACCAGTTATAATTAAAGACTTCTCCTCCAAAAGCAGGATTTAAAGGTTTATAACTAAACTGCTGTCCGTAAGCTAATGCTCCGAAAAACAGAAATAATATTATAATTTTTAATTTTAGCTGTTTCATTTTTAATGTTATTAATCGCAAAATAAATTCGCTCTTATATTTTTATTTCAATCAATATCTAACAAATGATTGTTTCTGCTTTTGTAAACGCTGTAAATAACCAATACATCTTTCTAATGATGTTGCTGCCATTTGTTTTAAAAACGCTTTCTTTGGTCTTGCAAAAAACTGCCAAAGTATTTGATTATCTATTTTTACCGATATTCTTGTTGCCCGCCTTCTTCCCGGAACTTCTTCTATAAGAATGTTTTTGGATGTTGTTATTTGTTTATTGTAATAGTCTGAAAAAAAATAACGATAAAAGTCTCTTCCAGATTTCGTTATCGTTTTTTGAGTAACTAAACCTTGTAAAAAGATACCATCTTTCGATGAAGAATCTTGATCATTATTAGATTTAAGTCTTTTAACTTCCTTTTTTTTATCATCATCAAACTCTACATGAAGCCCACCTTTACCATCGTTACTAACCACAACTCTGTCTTTTCCTATGGCTCCTTGGTTCTTTTCTACATTTGAATCTTCCGAATAAATTAACAAAACAAAAGTAACCTTACCTTCAATATTTGTATTTAAAGTTACAGAAGATAATATTTTTTTTTCACTAGCTTTTAAAAAGAAACGATTTTCTTGAGTAGATTTAGAAACATTGTTATTCTTATCTTTTTTAAAAGACAAAAATTCATATCTCAAACTATAGTCTGACAATTCAATATTCTCCGCTGTTGCTGAAAAAGTAACAAACTCACTAGTTTTATCTACTTTTATAACAGCTTTAATCTTATTATTATATACTTTTTGTGCATTGCCATTATTTATAAACAGTAATGCACAAAAAGTAATTAATAAACGTATAATATATTTAACAATTGCCATGAAAGAAAATCTAATTTCTATGTCTAGTCAAAACTTCGAATAATAATAGTAGGTGAAGCTTCTGTTTGACGAAATTTAAGATTCTTCGTAATGTTATTAACCCCATTTCTTTCGAAATTTAAGTTATCACCTTTTTGTATTAAATCTAAAGAAACATCTTCATTTCTCTGAATAACAAAATCTTTTATACGGTTATTATTTCCTTTTTGTATTAAATCTGCAACTGCAGTATTTGTCTTATATTCTAAATTAACATTATTAGCATTACCCAATTGTAATAAATTAACTTCACTCGCATTAGTTTCAGTTAATATTATAGCATCATTTAATTCTCCGACTTGCCGAATTGTTATTAAATTACCCTTAAGAGTTGCTGTTTTTGGGTTTGGTGCTGTATTGAATCCTAAGTTTTTAAAAAACTCTGGAGTAACTTTTGCTTTTTTAACATCATTCGTTAACTCATTGGCATCTTCATCATCTTCACTATAGTTTTGAGAAAAACTTAATGGCACAATTAAAAGGGTAAATATCCCTATTAAAAACGGTGTTTTTATATTAATAATACTATATTTCATCATCTTGTTTTGTATTAATTGCTGTAAATTTAAAATGCAATTTGCAAAAAAACATCTCAAATAGATAATTATTATCTCGCCTTTTTTAAATGATTTTTAAAAATTAAAAAAGGAGGGTTATACTTGCTATTTAGTTAACCCTCCTTAATTAATATATATTTATTAGGAATGTAATTTATGTCTTTTTAAATTACTTCTTCTAACTAATTTCTAGCAATCGTCACAAGGATTAGCGATATCGAAATCTTGGATGTTAAAATTCATGTTTGGAGATTTTGGATCGTCAAACTCACATTCGATAGCATCTTGTGTGAAATCTCCATTAGGACCTAATTGTAAGATATCTGCTACATTTCCTCCGTTTTCAGTATCTAAACTTTCTTGAACATTTTGTTGAACGCTATAGCTATGTCCTCCTCTTTGAACAAGTAATATTGTGTTTTGATCTCCTCTTTGAGCAGTAGTAGCAACATTAGCATCTCCATCTTGGTAAGTAA
>JAHDGB010000134.1 GCA_020627885.1 Flavobacteriaceae bacterium
AAAATTATGTACGTTTGACCTATATTATTTATGCAATTGAGTTAAATTTCAAAATTAAAGAAACACAGTAATTTAAATTTATAAAAAAATTATTTTTTGGTTGTTATTTAATGAAATAGTATAGATTCAAATCACTAATAAAAAACTTAAGCTATGAGCATAACAGCAAATAATCCAGATAGAAAATCATGGTTACATGTTGGCAAAAATTCGGATTTTCCAATTCAAAATATTCCTTTTGGTGTTTTTTTAACAAGAGATGATATTATTACCATTGGCACTCGAATAGGAGATACTGCTATCGATCTTGGAGCACTTCATCAATTAGGTTATTTTAGTGATATACCACTTACAGATGATATTTTTCTTCAGGATTCTTTAAATGATTTTATAGCAGATGGCAGAAAAACATGGAGAGCTGTGAGAAATAAAATTGCTGATATATTTGATAATGAAAATGATACTTTAAAAAATAATATAAAACATAAAGAAGCTGTTTTATTTCGTTTAGATGAAATTGAAATGCAACTTCCTGTCCAAATTGGAGATTATACTGATTTTTATTCTAGTATCGAGCATGCTACAAATGTGGGGACTATGTTTAGAGATCCAGATAATGCTCTATTACCAAATTGGCTACACATACCTGTAGGCTACCATGGCCGTAGTTCTTCAATTATTCCATCAGGAATTCCTGTTCATAGGCCGCAAGGCCAAACCTTACCAGAAAATGCCGACACTCCTGTTTTTGGTCCTTCTAAGTTGGTAGATTTTGAATTGGAAATGGCATTTATTACTACTGCTGCTAACGATCTTGGAGAACCAATTCCTATTGAAGAAGCTGAAGAATATATTTTTGGATTAGTATTATTTAATGATTGGAGTGCTCGAGATATTCAAAAATGGGAATATGTTCCGTTAGGACCATTTCTAGCAAAAAGTTTTGCTTCATCTATATCACCGTGGATAGTAACTCTTGATGCATTAGAGCCCTATAGAGTTAACGGACCTAAACCTCTAAAAAAACAATTAGACTACCTACAGCAAAAAGGAAAGAAAAGCTTTGATATAAATTTAGAAGTTGCTATTCAGCCTAAAAAAGCTAAAGAAACTATTGTTAGTCGTTCTAACTTTAAACATATGTACTGGAGCATGTCTCAACAATTAGCTCATCACACAATAAACGGGTGCCCTATTAACTCAGGAGATATGATGGGTAGTGGAACCATTTCAGGAAAAACACCAGATTCTTATGGCTCAATGTTAGAAATAACTTGGAAAGGTCAAAAACCTATAGAAATGAATGACGGCACAACTCGTAAATTTATAAATGATTATGATACAGTAATTATGCGAGGATTTTGCGAAAAAGAAGGCACTAGAATTGGTTTTGGAGAAGTTTCTACACAATTATTACCGGTATTCGAAACCAAAAAATAAAATACCTTATCAGTTAATAATAGACTAAATAAAAAAATTAGTCATCTATTTTGGCATTACTATTGAGATATTGAACTCAATTAAACTTTTGGATTTAAATAAAAATTAAGTACTTTAAATTTAATTTTTGAAAACTTTTTTAAGTTTATGAACAAAACTTAGAAAACAAAACATATAAACGAGCTCAATTTAATACTTAACTATAATACCTACCCTGTTATGAAAAAACTATTGCTCTCTATTAGTATTATTACTTTTATTGCTTCTTGTGTGGGAGCTAAAAAAAACATAGAAAAGGAGCTGAATTCTGGCAACTATGATCGAGCAATCTCTAACGCTCTAAACAAGTTAAAAAACAATAAAGAGAAAAAACGAAAAGCTGATTATATTTATTTGTTAAAAAATGCTTTTAGTAAGGCAGTTATTCGAGACAAGGAAACTATAGATTTTTTAAAAAAAGAAGCCAACCCTGCTAATTATGAAAAAATTTATGAAATGTATGTGGCTTTAAATTCTCGTCAAGAATTAATAAAACCAGTTTTGCCTCTACATATTAATGGAAAAAAAACAAACTTTTCTTTTTCAAATTACAATGATGAGATTATCGATTATAAGTTAAAAACATCTAACTATCTCTATAATAATGCAAAAAAGTTATTAATCTCAACTCATAAGCCCAATTACAGAAAAGCCTATTCAGATTTAGAGTATTTACAAAAAATAAACCCCGACTATAAAGATGTTAAACAGTTAATGGAAAAGGCTCACTTTAAAGGCACCGATTTTGTAACCGTAAGCATGAAAAACCAAACTCAACAAGTCATTCCTAAACGTTTAGAAAATGAATTATTAAATTTTAACACCTATGGGTTAAATGATTTTTGGACCATTTATCACAGTGCCAAAGACCAATCTGTTAATTATGATTATGCAATGAGTCTAAATTTCAGAACTATTAATGTTTCTCCAGAACAGATAAAAGAACGAGAAATTATAAGAGAAAAACAAGTTGTAGATGGATGGAAATACGCTTTAGATACAGAAGGAAATGTTTTAAAAGATAGCTTAGGGAATAAAATTAAAGTAGATAAATACGCTACAGTAATATGCGAATATTATGAATCTCAACAATTAAAAACATCCTATATTAAAGGTAATGTTGTTTTTTCAGATTTAAAAACCAATCAAAATATAGATACTTTCCCAATTGAAAGCGAATTTATTTTTGAACATATTTACGCCACTTCAAGAGGAGATCGTCGTGCTCTAGAACAAGAGTTATTAAGTTTCCTTAATAATAGACGTGTTAATTTTCCTAGCAATGAGCAAATGATATACGACACTGGAGAAGATTTAAAAAATAGACTCAAAGAAATTATAACAAGACAACGATTTAATTAGATATAGTCTTGTAACACTATTTGGTTTATAGCTCCGTGCGAAGCATGAGCTACCACAGTTTTATTACGTAAAACAATAAGTTGAGGAGATTGATGTATAACTTGAAACATGATCTCTACTTCGTTTGATACCTCTCTAAAGCTAAGTAAATCAAGATAATACAAATCTAAGTCGTTTTCATTAAGACTGTAGGCATCCACAAACTGATTCAAAACCATTTTACTTATACCACATCTGGTAGAATGCTTAAAAATAATTTGCGTCTTTACTTTTGATTTTTTTAATATAGTATCAAGTTCGGATATTTCTTTTAAACTTATCCAAGGTAGTATTTTTTCTTTTTTAGGTGTATTTGAACCACCAAATATTTTTTTTATAAACCCCATTAAAATAATTTTATTATTCCCTCTTTCGAGGGAATAACTTCTTCATAACAATTTTTTCCCATATAATAAATCAGCTTGTTACACTAATTAGAGATCTATTTAATAAGTCATCTAAACAAACAATAACTTACAAATATTTTTTTTACACTAATTGTTCTAAATCAATTCTATTAATGGCTTGGTTCGAAGTATATATTACCACATCTTCATTTCTCAAAACTATTAATTGAGGAGATTCCTTATTTATATTAAATTTTTGATCTGTCCTTTTAGAAAGTTCTTCGTTATTATTCAAATCTAAATAATGCAAATCTAAATCACTTGCTGTTAAATTATAATTATTAACAAAACGCTCCATAACTGCACTACTACCAACACATTTTTTACAATATTTATATATTACTTGTGTTTTAAATTTCGAGTTTTCTTTAATATCATCTAATTGATTTGCATTGTTCAATATAATCCATGGCAGTTCCTTTTTTTTGTTTTTAAAAGTTTCTACACCAAAAATTTTTTTAATTAAATTCATAGCTGTTTTTACGTAATTAAGATTAAAAAACCGGAATAGTGTCGAAATAATAACTTTTATTTCTTTACATCACATTTATCGCTAAACGTAGAGAGATTTTTGTTTATTATTAAAATTAGATTTTATGCTTAAAAAAACGTTTAAAAGTATTTTCGATAAAAATTCACCCAATAATTAACAATAACCAATAATCACCTTTTAAAAAAAAACGACAAAAAGTCATTAAAAGCAATATCAAATAAGACATTTTGTCTTATTTGGCATTGCGGTAAAGTAATTGAAATAGAACTCTAAAATTAAATAGATATGAATCTTAATAATTATACTATAAAATCTCAAGAAATTATACAACAATCGCAATTGATTGTACAAAATTATAATCATCAACAAATAGAAAATGAACATCTTTTTAAGGCTATTTTTGAAGTTGATGAAAATGTACTTCCATTTCTTTTAAAAAAACTAAATGTTAATGTTTCTATACTAAAACAAACTATAAACAAACAACTAGAAAGTCTTCCAAAAGTATCTGGAGGCAATATCATGTTATCGCAAGAAACAAATAAAACGCTAAACGAGGCTTCTATAATTTCTAAAAAAATGAGCGATGATTTTATTTCTATTGAACACCTCATACTTAGTGTTTTTAATAGTAAAAGTAAAGTTGCTCAAATGCTAAAAGACCAAGGTGTTACAGAAAAAAACTTAAACTCTGCCATAAAAGAATTAAGACAAGGTAATAGAGTAACTTCTCAAAGCCAAGAAGAAACTTATAATGCTTTAAATAAGTATGCAAAAAACCTTAATAAATTAGCACAAAATGGAAAGTTAGATCCGGTAATAGGTAGAGATGAAGAAATTAGAAGGATACTTCAAATTTTATCACGACGAACTAAAAATAATCCTATTCTTGTTGGAGAGCCTGGAACCGGAAAAACGGCTATAGCTGAAGGACTAGCTCATCGAATTATAGATGGAGACATTCCTGAAAACTTAAAAGAAAAACAAATTTTTGCACTAGATATGGGGGCCTTAATTGCTGGCGCAAAATTTAAAGGAGAGTTTGAAGAACGCTTAAAAGCTGTTATAAAAGAAGTGACCACAAGTAATGGAGATATTGTTTTATTTATTGATGAAATACATACATTAGTTGGAGCTGGTGGTGGACAAGGCGCAATGGACGCAGCCAATATATTAAAACCCGCTTTAGCTCGAGGAGAACTAAGAGCAATAGGAGCTACTACTTTAGATGAGTACCAAAAATATTTTGAAAAAGATAAAGCTTTAGAGCGCCGTTTTCAAAAAGTAATGGTCGAAGAGCCTGATACTGAAAGTGCTATTTCTATCCTTAGAGGTATTAAAGACAAATATGAAACACATCATAAAGTACGCATTAAAGATGAAGCGATTATTGGTGCAGTAGAATTATCTGAGCGTTATATAACTAATCGTTTTTTACCAGACAAAGCCATAGATTTAATGGATGAAGCTGCATCAAAATTACGAATGGAAATAAATTCTAAACCTGAAGAGTTAGATGCGCTAGATCGTAAAATAATGCAATTAGAAATTGAGATTGAGGCCATAAAAAGAGAAATAGAATACGCACCAAACACTTATAAAAAAGCCCCTGATGTAAGACAAAAAGATGAAAATAAATTAAAATATTTACGAAGTGAGCTGGCTAATTATAAAGAAGAACGCAATGAAATAAATGCCAAATGGAAAAGCGAAAAAGATATTGTAGACAATATCCAAAAAACTAAATTAAACATTGAAAACTTTAAATTAGAGGCAGAACGAGCAGAACGAGATGGAAACTACGGCAAAGTAGCAGAACTTCGCTTTGGAAAAATAAAAGAAGCACAAGAACAATTAGAATATTATCAAAAACTATTACTAGAAAAAGGGGAAAACACTATAATAAAAGAAGAGGTAACCTATGATAATATAGCGGAAATTGTTGCGAAATGGACAGGAATTCCCGTAACAAAAATGCTGCAAAGTGAACGCGAAAAACTTTTAGAATTAGAAAATGAACTACATAAACGTGTTGTTGGACAAGAGGAAGCAATAATAGCAGTAAGTGACGCTGTAAGACGCAGTAGAGCTGGGCTGCAAAACCCTCAAAAACCGATAGGTACTTTCTTATTTTTAGGAACTACTGGTGTAGGAAAAACAGAATTAGCTAAAGCTTTAGCTGAATATCTTTTCGATGATGAGAATGCAATGACTCGAATAGACATGAGTGAATACCAAGAACGTCATGCAGTAAGCAGGTTAGTTGGTGCACCTCCAGGATATGTAGGTTACGATGAAGGTGGACAATTAACAGAAGCTGTTAGAAGAAAACCTTATTCTGTTGTACTTTTAGATGAAATTGAAAAGGCACACCCTGATACATTCAATATATTATTGCAAGTTTTAGATGAAGGCCATTTAACAGACAACAAAGGACGTATTGCTGATTTTAAAAATACAATTATAATAATGACTTCTAATATAGGTAGCCAAATTATTCAAGAGCGCTTTGAAGCTACAAAAGATATTGGTTCTGCAATAGAAACAGCAAAAATTGATGTTATTAGCATATTAAAACAAAATATTCGTCCTGAATTTTTAAACAGGATAGACGACACTATAATGTTTACACCTTTATCTAAAGAAAATATAATTTCTATCGTAAAGCTACAATTAAAACATGTAACAAAAATGACTGCTCAGCAAGGCATTATATTCGATGCAACAACTGAAGCTATTACACTTTTAGCAAACAAAGGATATCAATCAGAATACGGAGCAAGGCCTGTAAAAAGAGTAATACAAAAAGAGGTTCTAAATTTACTTAGTAAAGAAATATTAGCGGGTAAGATTACAACAGATAGTATTATTCTTTTAGATGCATTTGATGAAAAATTAGTTTTTAGAAACCAGAATGATCTAATAGCAAAACGAGTGTAAATGATAAAATAAT
>JAHDGB010000135.1 GCA_020627885.1 Flavobacteriaceae bacterium
TCGAATTTTAAGGTGTCCTAAAAAGGGGAAGCCTACATTTATGGGGAAGCCTACATATCCTCTACTTTTTCAATTTTACTCCATTCTCCGATTAGATTATTTTCGCTTTTTTTTTTCTCGATTTCACAACCTGAAATTAATAGAATAAAAAAAAGATATATGAATTTCAGTTTCGTCATTTTTTGTAATTGGTGGTAACGGTCTCGGCTATGAGTAGTTGCGTGGTTTAGCACTTAACTTTGCAAGTACAAACCAAACTGAAAATCCGCGAGGATTTTCAGAAGTAGGCGAGAACAAGCAATTACTTATAGCCATTGTTGTAAACTGGCTTTTTACTGTTTTTTAGTTTTTGCTTCTATGATTTTTAATTTCAGTTCGTAACTAAATTCTTCTTCATAAATGATTGATGCAATAATTTCTTTAAGTAATTCCCTATCTATTATATTATCTGCAACATCAACAGCTATATTTTCTGTTAAAGAAATGAATTTTGAAACAATGTAATCTAGACCATTAATTTCAAGAAAATAGGCACTTAAAGCAATAGATGACCTTTTATTTCCATCATTAAAAGCGTGATTTTTGTTTATAGAATAAAATAGATAAGCGACTTTATCTTCTAATTCTGGATAATAATTATCGTCTTGAACAAAATCCAACGTAGCGTGAAGCTGTCCCAAGTCTTTAGCTCCAGCGAAACCTCCAGAGTGTTCTATTATGTAATCGTGTTCCTTTACGGCGTAGTGAAAATCGAAATACACAAATTCCATATTATCTGTTTTTTAAGCGTTTAAAAACATCGATATTTTCATCTATCCTATCTTCGAGTGCCTTACTCTTTTCTCCTAAAAATCTATCGAAATCAGATTTAGAAACTGTACTTATGTAGTTTTTTAAGCTTTCGTGAAAGACTTTTCTAAAACCATAATCTCTGCTTGCCATTTTTATTCGGGCATCCTCAACTAATGGTTTAAAAAGAGGGTGATTAGAGAAATTTTCAAGAAGTGTGTCCATTTCATTTTGGGTCATTTTCCTACCTAATGATTCTGATTTCTTTTTCATTTCGTGAGATAACCCATTTTCAAATGAGGCAATAAGTTTTAAAACTTCTGCGTACATTGTGTCTCTTAGGTTTTCAGTTCTTTCAAGCTTAAGTATTTTCCGATATTCAACTGCATCTTCTTTAAAAATGCATTGGTATATTTTACTTGTGTAAATAGCATATTTAATATTCCCTAAGTCTAAATACAGATGTAAAGCATTTGCGAATTCTTTTCTATAATGTGGTTCTTTTAGAATTGCACTTAAAAAATCTTCATCTCTTTGGTTTATATATTTTGTTGTTCCTCCAGCTTTTTCATTTAAGCTATCTATAACGATGTCTAATATTTTACTTCGTAAAGCTTTAGCAATTTCACTTTCGACCAATAACATTCCAAGATTTAAAAAAGACCTAAAGTTGAATACCCCTAAATGAGCAGTGTTACTTGAAAGCTTTAAAATATGTCCAAATTGATTTTTGAATTCTTTTAAATTTTTCCCTTTCAGAACAACATATCCATTATGTTTTATTTCTCTTTCATTATTTTCAAGATATCTTTCGATAGTCGCGATGTCTATTTGATAAAATTCAGAAATTTGTTGTTTTGTGTATTTATACTCTTCTTGAAATAACATACCAGGAACACCTAAGTAAGTTCTGAGATTGTCTAGAACTAACGTGTTGTTTAGGACGTTTTGTCTATCTATATCTGACGTGGTTAAATCTTTCATTTTTCCAAATTTTGTTAATAACTTTTATTAACCAACCCGCATCAATGCGGGTTGGTTGTTAATAACTCTGATTTTTTGTTTATAAAACTTATTCGCAATCTACTGAAATTCAGCTTAATTATTCCTTTTATTTCAATCTTATAACAATGTTTGTCAAGCTTGTTTACAACGGTCTCGTGTATGAGCAGTAGCGGAATTTAAGCCACTAAACTGTCAGATAGCACTAACCTTTGATTTATAGTTTTATGTTTCAAATTAGCACTAAACCCGCTATTGCTTATACTCCATGTTACCCATTTGCAGTTTTACTATTTCAGGTAAATTTACGCTAAAGAGCCAAGTAATTCCTAGCCCCAAGACTTTAGGTGACCATTTAAGAAATGAACGTTTTAAACGTAAACATTCACAAGGTTACGTAGCCTCTTTGATTGGCGTCAGGCAATCTTACTTGTCTTTATGGGAATTGAATCGTAAAGAAGTTTCCTTAAAGTATAAGCAAGCTGCGTTGGAATATTTAAGACCTGGAAAGAGGGTTTAACGGGTCCATCAGAGTAATTAAAATCAATATGATCATTAAAATGATATACTCTTCTATTTAAAGAAGACTACAAGATGAAGAAACTTTGAATAAGAAAAAGAACCTAAACTATAAGTTTTAACACCTATTACGACATCCGATAATTGCAGATCTTTGAGCATCTAAATTATTGGCTGCTCTCACAGTAATAGGTTGTTGGTCACAGCGACAGATAAATGTATACACAAATATCTCTTCATTATTAGGATCTCTTTCACGATCTACATAGGTGATTCGAGTAAGATTGGTAAACCATTCTCGTATCCACGGTGTAACTGTAGTACCAAAAATGGCATCATAAGCAATCGTAAATGGAAGTAATACAGCACCAATAACCCACGTAACAAAAACACAAATAGTATTAAGTATAGGGACTAAAATATTACTCACCACCCATTCTATAACAAGAACTAAAGTCGTCACAAACCAACACCATAGACGTTGCCACCATCTCCGTCTTTGACGACATCTTCGTGTTCTTCTATTTACCCAATTACGTACAGGATTTGTAACTTGCTGTGTAACCCACGTTCTAGATGTTGTGCAGATAAGTGCCATAATTCAACTATTTTACACAAAAATATGCATTGTCATTATCATACCTACAGGGCAATAGACCCTAATTAAATATATATTCACCTATTTTTTTATTCTTACGACATCCCTTCATTTATTCTAATGATGAATAGCACCAAACGTAATTACAACCCATTAATTCCATTATTCTACTCAAAGGAATTACTTAGTAAACAGCAGCTTGATACTATTCCTAAGCGAACTCAACAACATTGGAATAAGGAAAAGTCGTACGACTTCACGCATTGGGTATCTCCATTTATAGATGATATTGAGAATATCCAAAAAATCTATCAGCGCACTCAAATTAGAAAAACAATGCAATTCATTATCAAGATAAGTGATGGATACCATAAAATCTTGAGTGAAGTACATAATAATAAGCAGATTTTAAAAAACAATGCTCATCATATAGTTCATTCTATCGATGAGATTACTTGTCAATCTAGTATCAAAATTAAACGTGCCTGTAAATTTTATGGGGTTTCTAGTGATTGGTATTATCGTGAAAAACGAAAAGTAAATTGCTCCCTAAACCTTTTTAATAAATGTTTTAAACAACACCCTAACCAACTAACTCTTGAAGAAACTAACGCTATCGAAAGACTTGTTAAAGACCCGAAACATTTTGGAAAAACTAAAGTTACGTTGTACTACCACGCATTACGTAATGACTTAGTGTCCTGTGCGAAGTCTACCTTTAGTAAGTATGCGAAAGCTTTAGGTTACAAAAAGCCTAAGAAACCTAAAATACCCCCAAGAAAAGGGGTTCGCGCTAGCAGAATATTTGAGTGGTTACACGTAGATATTACCCTGGTACCAACCCTCGAAGAAGGAATGCAAAAAGTAGCTTTTGTAAAAGATAATTTCTCAAAAGCCATTTTACACTATGCGTCTGTTTCTGAAAAAGCAGATAGTAGATTTATTACTAAACTCTTTAAAGAAACTTTTGAAAAATATGATTTAAATAAAGCTGTCAAACCTATTCATATTTTGACCGATGGAGGACCTGAAAATAAAGGCACCTTTACTACTTGGGTAAATCATTTTCAAGCTCCACCTACCGTAACCAAAATTACAGCCAGAACAATCGACTTCCCTTTGTCTAACTCTATGGCAGAAAGCACGCATAGTATCTATAAAACAGAGTTTTTAAAAGGACAAGTCTCAAGAACTATAAAATCCCATAGAAGCAATCTTGACCAATTTGTAGATTATTACAATAATGTACGCTTCCCAGCAGATTTACACGGCTTGCACCCTTTGGAGGTTGTAAATGGTAAATTACCTGATAAAGACTATTTTAAAACACAAATTGCCGAAGCTAAACTAAATAGAGTTATTACCAATAAAGCCTTTAACAAATGTGCGCTTATGGGATAGCTAGATGTATGCATCAAAAAAAAGAGAATAATGTACATTTTTTCCGATCTTTTTAACCAAGATTACCCCACCCACGACCTATTTGAAATGCAACTCCGATTATAAATACAGGCTACATTTAATTTTGAGAAAGAAAGGTATATAATTAACAAAAAGTAGACACCCCAATGCTATTTAACCGCGATGCGCAAACATTGGCGTAGTTTTATTGCAGATTTAAATAGATTTTGCTTTGCATACCTGCCAAAGAGAACTTTGGAACCATTCTATTGAAATTAAATTTTAAGTATTTTTTTTTTAAAACTTACTTTTTTATTGGTTTTCATCATAGAATGCATTGTGAATTTCATACTTCCTTATCACAATGCATCCCTGCTAGGAGACCTAGGACCCCGTATCAAATATTGGAATACTTTACGGTGGCTTAACGACTAGTGCCTCCCGCTCCTGTTCAAGCCTTCTACATTATCACTCGTCACATATGAGTTCTAGTTGAGATCTGACGGCAACAGCATTAAAATAGTCCTGTCGTGAAATTTCATTAGTTAAATATTGAAAAAGAACATTTTGACTTGAATCAATATTAATAAAAGATCTCTCTCTGAGCTCTATTTTTTTTAGTTTGACTTTGGAAACTAAATCATAGTTACTGTATTTTAAATTTACGGTGTCATTATTTGATATAAGTGCTCGCTTAAATATCGGTCCTTTTATCTTGTATTTGAACTTGGTGATGTCACCAGATGCAATATCATATGAAAACATTAAATCATTTTCAAAATAAAGCTCACTATAACTATTTTTTTTACACTCAACCCAATGACCCTTTAGATGTTCATTTGATAGGCTATTATCTACAGAGCAAGATAGTATAGAACTAAAGAAAATCGAAATAATTAATTTTTTCATAAAATTATTGTTTGTTGTAGGGTATAATAGGAACACTTTTATATTCATAGGAATTTATTCTTTCTAAGACTTCATCATAATAACTGCTATTTGAGCCACGGAATAGCATTTTTATTATCGCTGGATTTCTACCACCTCCTCTTGCTTCACTTGCTCTTATAGATATTCTTCTTAAACTAGAACTTTGTTCAGTATCAACATAACCACTTGAAAGTTTACCTCTATTATTAGCAACGTCTGAAGAATAACTTATTTCTAGTATGGTTCCGTTTGAATCAGAAAATTGATGCATTATAGAATCATCGGGATCACCAAAAAGAGATTGTAAACCTCTCAGTGCTCTTTCTGAGAAGGAAAATTTACGATTATCAACAAAGTCTATAATATCAGATGCTAAAACCTTCTTATTCGTACTCTTCACAAAGCCAAACCATTCAATAGCTAAATTCAAAAATTCTTCTTTCTTTTCAGGAGTATCCAGATCTTGAAGAAAATTAATTTTTGTAGGATTACTGTGAATCATTTCTTCTTCTGGCTTCTTTATATTACCACTCCCATCAGTATTTGGCTTAGAACTTGCGTCATCATTATTATCGGCTTTAGACTCATCATCTTCCCCTTCCTTAGCATCCTCAGCTACTTCTTCCTCTTCTTCTTCCATACGATTTTTCTTAGGGGTATCAGGTTCTTCCGACTCTGATGTATCTGCCCAATGTATGCTTGAGCGAGGTGCCATCCCATCAGGATCAATAAAGTTAACAGGGTTGTTAAAGGCATAGTTATACGGCGAGTGCCTGCGCATTTGCTCTGCCAGAGGATCTATATTCATCCATCTTCCTAAGGCAGGATCGTAGTTACGCGCTCCAAAATCTAGCGTTGCGAGCCCAAACTCGTCGCTTTCTTCCATCCCGTTATATCCAAAGGTAGTGGCTACGCTATTTACATTCCCAGATACGGTATTATTGTATCCTTTGTGCTTTAATCCAAAAGCGTAAAAATTATTTTCTTCGAGTATTTCTGTACTCGGCGTGATGCTGCCATTACCATTCAGGTCTTTATACGTAAGACGCACATTCCCCAAGTGGTCTACAAAATTGTATCCATAAGTATAGGTACCTCCCGTTTTCTCCACGTAGCCTTCTGGATGGCTAAACATCCCCAAAGTTCCTTGCTCATAAATATACATCCCTGCATATTCTTTGGTAGAGGTTCCTCCTGTGTTAGGAGTAACCACCTTTTTAAGTTTTGCTCCTCCTGCATCGTAGGTGTAATTAATCGTACCCTCATCTGTGGTAATTACCGTAGGCAGGTTTAGGTGGTTGTAGGCTATACTACTTATTCCTTTGTTAAGGTCTTGTGTGAGG
>JAHDGB010000136.1 GCA_020627885.1 Flavobacteriaceae bacterium
TTCCATATTTTATCTATATTTTCTTGAGATCCTGCTACCGCACCTGCGCAAATATCGCTATGTCCTCCGAAATATTTTGTTGCAGAATGCATCACTAAATCTATTCCTAAATTTAAAGGAGTTTGGTTTACTGGGCTAGCAAATGTATTATCTATGCTTGTTAAAATACCTTTCTCTTTTGCCAAATCTGCTACTTTTTTTATGTCTGTAATTGTTAATAGCGGGTTTGAAGGTGTTTCTATATGGATTAATTTTGTGTTGGGTTGTATTGCCGCTTCAAAATCTTTTATATGAGATCCATTTGTAAATGTAAACGTTATACCGTGTTTAGGAAACTCTTCTTTAACAAAATTACTTGTTCCCCCATACAACGTATTTTGTAGTACAATATGATCACCAGATTTTAAAAAAGAAAAAAACATATGACTAATTGCTGCCATTCCTGAAGCAAAAATCAAAGCTGCATCTGCATGTTCTAAAGCTGCTATTTTTTTAGATAAATATTCCTGATTTGGCGTATTAAAATAACGTGGATAACGTTTTATTTTTGCATCTAAAAATTCATATGAAGACGACAAATATATTGGTGATACTGAGCCTTTAAATTGTTCGTCTTTAATTTCACCTGTATGTGCACAAATAGTATTTATGCCTAGTTTTTCTGTTGCCATAGCTTAGAGAAAATAATTATTGTTAAGGCTAAAAGTAGACATCTTATAATTCATTATCAATTAATTTTTAAGTAAAAATCGTATTGTTAACACATAATTAGGCTATTAATTTAATTATACATCGAAAAGCAGATATTATAAATTATATGCTAAAAAGCAGATATTATAAATTATATGCTAAAAAGCAGATATTTTTGGTTATGGTACAAATAAACTATACTTTTGATTATAATTGAAGTTAAAACAATGACAAGCATAATTACAGGAGATATCATTAACTCAAGAGCCAGCACTCCAAAAGTTTGGATTGATGTTCTTAAATCTGAACTAATAAAGTATGGCAAAGAACCCGAACAATGGGAAATTTATCGTGGCGATAGTTTTCAGTTAGAAATACCTCCAAAAGAAGCTTTAAAAACAGCTATATTATTAAAAGCAACCATAAAACAATTTAAAACAATAGATGTTAGAATGGCTATTGGTTATGGCGATAAAACATATCAATCAAAATCTATTACAGAATCTAATGGGTCTGCATTTGTAAACTCGGGAGAGTGTTTTGAGAACTTAAAAAAAACAACATTAGCGATAAAGTCTAACTCTATTAATTTTGACAAACAAATTAATCTCATGATAGAACTTGCGCTGTTAACTATGGATAATTGGACACCTACAGCTTCTACTATTTTTAAAGCAGCTATTGAGTACCCTGAAAAAAAGCAAAATGAATTAGCAAAAATGCTTAATAAAGAGCAAAGCAATATAAGTGAAGGGCTAAAACGTGCTGGGTATGATGAAATTTATAAATTAATTCAATTTTACGAAACACAACTGTAAAACTTATGGTATCTTTTTTTATAAAACTATTATTAGCACATATTATTGGAGATTTTGTTTTTCAATCAAAAAAATGGGTAGATCATAAATTTTTGCATAAGCATAAGTCAAAATATTTGTATTTGCACATTTTAATTCATGCAATAGCTCTTTTTATTCTTTTTATACCGGGTTTAAAACCCTATTGGCCAGGGCTTATCCTTATCGTTGTTTCTCATTATGTTATAGATCTTATTAAGTTAAAACTTAGTAAACTTGTTGAGATAAGTGATAAAAAAATTAAAGAAAAAAATGAAAAAAGAAATAGGGTTCTATTTTTTATTGATCAACTATTTCATCTTTTTATATTAGTTATCGTAACACTATTTTACTTTTCATACGATATTGAATTTAGCACACTATTTTCATCAAAAATAATATTGTTTATTACTGCCATTTTAATGCTCACTAGTGTTTCATCTATAATAATGAAGATTATTTTTTCAAAATGGGATTTGAATAGCAATGAATCTAACACAGATTCTTTACAGGAAGCAGGAACTTATATAGGCATACTAGAGCGTTTACTTGTTTTCTTATTTATTATTACTAACCATTGGGAAGGTGTAGGTTTTTTAATTGCTGCTAAGTCTATATTTAGATTTGGCGACCTCTCTAAAGCCGATAACAGAAAACTAACAGAGTATATATTAATAGGAACCTTACTTAGTTTTGGTTTTGCTATATTAATTGGCTTAGGATATTTGTATTTAGTGGATAGCATTAATTTATGACACGATCAAAAATATTCATAATACTTCTGCTTTTTATATAGACTAGATGTTCCTCCAAAAAAACATGATTTATATGGGATTTGGTATAGTATTGACTAAATTAAACGAAAGGAATACGACCAAACTCATGTAACAGACACAGGGTGTAGTCACCAAACAAAATGGATATAGCTATCTCTTGTCTTATCAATATAAAACAGACATATTGATCTTACCATTAAGAGATGTTTTCTCAAAAAAAGGTATTTTAATAATTATGTTTCGAAATATGTTCGCAATAATTATGTAGATTTCATAATGCAATATTTCGACTTAGATTGGGGGCTCCAAAATAAATAAAATGAAATACCAACAAAATGCACCGTTTATTGCTTCTGATTTTAGAAAATTAACCGAGGCCAAACAATAATATTTCTTTTGTTAACTTAGTGATTTCCATTGATTTTTAGAGAAATCATCTTTTATAATTTCTAATGTTTCAAATTAATTTAATTATGAAGCAAAATAAAAAAGACGTCAATTACGACGTCTTTTTATATAAATTATAACAATTTAGTTTGCCATAGCTTCTCTAAATCCTCCAGAGGCAAAAACAGCATCCATTCTGTTACTTTGTCCCGTTGTAAACATGTACATACAACTATCGTCAGAATAGTCCATAAAGTTCATAGTCATATTATTACTGCCACACTCTGCAGTTGGGTAACTTGGGCACCCTCTACTTGGCCCGTCTGCATCTGGTGTATCATCTACATAATCGCTGGCACCACAGCCTCCATCTCCCCATATATGACGTAGGTTTAAATAGTGTCCTACTTCATGAGTTGCAGTCCTAGCCCTAGGCCCTACAAAATTTTTAGCAACAACTATTCCATCTGTAGCCCTATTACCACCAGGAAATTGAGCATAACCCAATACTTGTCCTTTTTTATACGGCATTGAATTTACAATCCAAAAGTTTAAAAACTCTTGAGGATTTACAGCATCACTCCCCCCTTTAGAAGTATATTTCATATCATCATTTGGTCTCCACCTTCTTTTCTTAGTGTTCTGTACTCTTATTACTTGCTGAATTGTAAAACTAATTTCCGCATTAGCCTCAACACTAGAAAATTCAGAAGGTAATGCTCCTCTGTTAGGGTTTTGCAAATTAAAATCTTCATTTAGAGCATCTATTTGTCCTTGTAAAACTGAAAGGTCTAAATTTTCACTAGACGATCTATAGATAACATGAAAAACTACAGGTATTTGAATTGCACCATTAGCTAGCCTTTTAAAATTTCCTTTTTTAATAAAATTCATTGTATGCTCCTCTATAACAGACATTTTACTTGATAAATTTTTATCTTTAGAGAGGTTATCCTCTAGTTTCTCCATAGTAAAACATCGCTTTTTGTTTTCTTTATTTAAAGCACTAAATTCTTCATTTGGTATGTTTTCTTCTATAGAATCATCACATGATACTAAACCCATTATTGCTAAAAGCAATAGAAAAAAAAATCTCTTCATTTTATATAAATTTTGGTTGTTAATATTATTTTTTTCGCTAACTGTTTACTAAAATATGAAAAATAACGTTAAAAAAAGAAGAATATTGTTTCAATCAATTATAATTTATTGATATACATTTACATCAAATTGAACTTTTTAGAATTTCAATGTATCTTTTAAAACATTAACTATAGAGTTGCAAAGCACCATTATATACATCTCTTGGTATGACCTTCCTTATCTTATAAAATTAGAAGTTTCTGTATGAGTAAATTCGTTTTTATCTTGCGTTTTTTTGAAGTCTTAATCTGTAATATAACCATTTCTGACTATATGTTGTATTATACTCCTAATACCTCTCATCAGTTATAGTTCAATATGAACTGGAATGATTTGGCAAATTTGTAATTGTAAAAGTTACTGTTGTACCACTAATTGAATATGAAACTGCATTTATACCGTAAAATTTTGAAAGAATAGAGGCTATTATTGACTTACTGTTTCAACCAACCTTAAAAATTCTGATCGATAACCATCTTTATCTTCTCCTATACCTAATCTCGCCAAAGCAACCACATCTTTCTTATTAGAGTTATTATGGAATTTAGAATGCCTTAATTGCATACCGAAAAGCGCAATTGAAGCAGCAAAATTCATATCTATAGATGGAGAACTAATAATATCCTTGGTTACATTTAAGTGAGCTACTTAAAAAAGGCATTTATATACTCTTTTCATGTAAATAATGATAAATTCGGTTAATTAAAATTTGATACTCCCAATCTCTAATTTATCCTCTTCTTTATCTAGCTTATAAATTCTTACTTCTTTTGTTTCGTTTTTCCTTCCATAATTTTTAAAAACTGTTATTTTTACAATAGTTGGGCCAGAAATTTTCTGTATTTCATCAGCAAAATAATCTAACTCTATTTCATAATCTCCTTTTATAGCTTTTTTAATCATATACTCTTCTGGTCCATACCCATCAGTCATATCTTCTGATATTCTATCACCATAGTCTGTTTCTTTATTTTTATAGTTAATCGATATGTTTTTAGGGTTATCTAACCATAGGTCTAAATCTGTATCATTATGATTCCAATCTACCACAACTCTAAAATCAATTTCCATGGGCTTAATTAACTTTTTCTGTTCTTTAGTTAACTTTAATTTCTTTTTATACTGCTTATATATATGGCAAGCTTCTATAAAAGCAAGGTGTTCTATACCATAAAACCGCTCTTCCTTATCTTTTTCTACCAAGTCTCCATTAATCATTTTATATAGTAAATCAAAAGCCTTTTGGTATTCTCCAACATTTTCATACGCTAAAGCTAAATCTCTTGTAGATTGCGGTTCTTCTGGCCTTAACTTTAAAACTTCTTGATATACATACAATGCTAAATCATGCTTTTTAAAATACTCTAATTTATAAGCTAACGCTCTTAATACTTCATGATTATCAAGATCTACTTCCGCAAGATTACTTAGCACTCTTACTGCCAAATTTTTATTTTTTTTCACATCGAAAAAATCTGCTATATCAATAAAAAATGAAGGTGTTTTACTATACTTAACCTTTAGTTTTAAGTATATGTTATAGGCTTCTTCCACAGAGTTAGCTGCTGATAATTGTTTTAAGTAATTTGATTCTGGAGACCAAGGTTTAAACTGCATCTCATCATTTATTTTTTTATCTAAAGCTTCAATATCCTTTTTCTTAGATTTTAAACCTTGCTTTGTCGTAATAACGACTACCCCATTAACCCCTTTATTTCCATATATGGCAATAGCCGAAGCATCTTTTAAAACTGTTATTGATGCTATACTATCTGAAAGCATTGTACTGTCTTTTTCATACGCTTCAATTCCATCGATAATATACAAAGGCAAATTATTTCCTGATGTAGAAGAAGCACCCCTAATTTGAATTGAATTTGATGCTCCTGGCACACCAGTGGATTGTATAATATCAACACCAGATACTTTTCCTGCAAGCGTATTTACCATATTAGAATTTTGAGAAAGAGGCTCTGCGCTTATTGTAGCAACAGAATAACCTAAAGATTTACTTAGCCTTTCAACACCCATAGCTGTAACTACGACCTCTTCTAATGTCTCCATATCAGCTTCCATGCTAAAAGAAATAATACTACTTGAATCAACATGAACTTCTTTAGATTTATAACCAACAAATGAATAGTTCACAATACTAGATTCCTCTACATTAATTGAATAATTACCATCAAAATCTGTTTGAGTACCATTACTAGATCCCTTTATAACAACATTAACACCAGGAAGAGGCAAATTATTTTCATCGACTATAGTACCTGAGATTATTTTTTTTGTCGAATCTATAAACGTTCTTGAGTTAAATTGCTCATTCGTTTGGCTATTCGAATTGGCTGCTATTGTACTCGTTGTAATGGTGGTGGATGACTCTTGTAAATTACTAACCTCATTAATAGTATCAATTTCTCTATTGCTAGTAGCAACAACTACTTTCTTTTTCTCTAATGGGTAATTAGTATTATACCAATGAATTAATTCTTTATAATCCTTAAACAAATCTTCTCTTCTTTCCTTAATATCTTCCAATTCACCTTCATCTTCTGCTACTAAGGAGGCCATTCTTTCTTTATATACTTCTCTTAATTCTCTAGGAGGTTCAATTTTATAGCGTACATAATCCTCTAATCTATCCAAAATAATCATAGAGGTATACTCCGTAATTAAATGGTTTTTCTTTGCT